>JAEYYE010000400.1 GCA_023430945.1 Bacteroidota bacterium | reverse complement strand
TTGGGAGCGGCTTTTTTCACCACGCCCTTCTTAATGGCCGACTTCTTCGCAGGCGTGCTTTTGGCTGCTTTTTTAGGTGCTGCCTTTGCGGCTTTGCCGGCAGGTTTTCCTTTACCCGCAGGTTTTGCCGCCTTTTTCATGGAACCTTTGGAAGCCGGCTTGGCAGGGCTTGGTCTCTTTGCGGGGGCCGCCTTCTTCACAGAACCCTTGGCAGCACTGGACTTGGCCGCTTTCTTAGCAGCTGGCTTCGCGGCACTTTTGCCCTTGCCCTTTGCGGCCTTTGCCGGGGCGGACTTGGTGGCCTTTTTTGCGGCGGTCTTCTTTGCCATTGCGTTCCCGTTTGGAAAATTGATCGCAAATATAGCCGGATCGGGTGAAGCAGGCCCAAATCCTCAATTCGAGGACCGCTCGAGGCTCAGGGCGCAGGATAAGGTGGCATCGATCTCCACCTTGTGCACTTGTGCATTTCCAGTGAGCGAACCCACCAGCATTTCATCCTCAGGGGTTACGGCTAGCGTTTCGGACTTGATGTGGCCGGCGTGAGACCTGATCGCATCCTCGAAAAGCCGATCGCCGTTGCGCTCGATCCGCAACTCGATCCGATCGGTGACATCAAAACCGTTCTCTTTCCGCAGCGCCTGGATGCGGCTCACCAATTCGCGTGCGATCCCTTCCTGGATCAGCGCATCGTTCAAGGTGATATCGAGGGCAACGGTAAGCTTTCCTTCACTCGCAACGCTCAGGCCGGGTACATTTTCCGCGGTGATCTCCACGTCATCGAGCCCGATCTGCAGTTCCTGACCTTCCACTTCGATCGCGATCCAGCCTTTTTCTTCCAATTGGGCGATGCGCTCCTGATCGAAAGCGTTGATCGCGTTGGCCGCACCCTTCATCAGTTTGCCCAAACGGGTACCGAGCTTCTTGAAATCGGGCTTGATCTTCTTGGTGAGCCTGCTTTCCGACGGATCCAGGAGCACCATTTCCTTCACGTTCACTTCACTCAACACCAGTTCCCTGATCGCCTGCAACCGATCGCGCATTTTCAGATCGAGAACTGGAACAAGCATTTTCTGAAGCGGTTGGCGAACGCGATGACCTTCCTTCTTGCGGATGCTGAGAACCAATGATGTCAACCGTTGCGCAAGTCTGGTACGCTGCTCCATTTCCTCGTCGATCGCAGATCCATCGGCGCCCGGCCAATCGCTCAAGTGAACACTTGATCCTGTAAGATCGCGGTGCAGGCGATCCGCGAAGAACGGCGCGATCGGTGCGCTGAGCTGCGCCACTTTCACCAGGCATTCGTGAAGTGTTGAATACGCGGCGATCTTGTCGCTGCCCATTTCTCCTTTCCAGAAACGGCGGCGGTTCAAGCGCACATACCAATTGCTCAGGTCCTCGATCACGAAGTCCTGGATCGCGCGCGCAGCCTGCGTGGGTTCGTGATCGGAATACGCAGCATCGCATTCGGCGATCAAACTGTTCAATCGTGAAATGATCCACCGATCAGCCGGATCCCGATCCTTCGATGCGTTCATCGATCCCGGATCGAAACCATCGATGTTCGCGTAGAGCGCGAAGAAGCTATACGTATTGTGCAGCGCGCGGAAGAATTTGCGTTGCACCTCGGCGATGCCTTCCGGATCGAATTTCAAATTATCCCACGGCTGCGCGTTGCTGATCATGTACCAGCGCACGGCATCGGGGCCGAATTGCTCGAGTGTCTTGAACGGATCGACGGCATTGCCAAGCCGTTTGCTCATCTTCTGGCCGTTCTTGTCCAGCACCAAACCGTTGCTGATCACCGTGCGATACGCGATATCATCAAATACGAGCGCCGCGATCGCATGGAGCGTATAGAACCAGCCGCGCGTCTGATCCACGCCTTCGGCGATCAGATCGGCCGGGAAACTCCGATCGAACGGTACGCGGAAAGGTCTTGGGTCGTTCGCCTTCAGTTTTTCATGATCCAAACCCCACTGCGCGTATGGCATCGATCCGCTGTCGAACCACACATCGATCAGGTCGTTCTCACGCTTCATCGGTTTGCCTGAGGCGCTCACCAGCACGATGCGATCTACGTAAGGTTTGTGCAGATCCACCGCGTCATACTGCGCATCGGTCGGCGACGGCGGATCGAAACCGGCCAACGGATCTTCCTTCATGAACCCGGCCTTGATCGACCTTTCGATCTCTTGCTTCAACTGCGAAAGCGTCCCGATGCAGATCTCTTCCTTTCCATCTTCACTACGCCAGATCGGCAACGGAATTCCCCAGAAACGTGAGCGTGAAAGGTTCCAGTCCTGAACGTTCTCGAGCCAATTCCCAAAACGACCGGTGCCGGTGCTTTCCGGCTTCCAGGTGATGGTCTTGTTCAATTCGATCAGGCGATCCTTTTTCGCCGTGACGCGCACGAACCAGCTATCCATCGGATAGTAGAGAACAGGCTTGTCGGTGCGCCAGCAGTGCGGATAATTGTGCTCGAATTTTTCCACTTTGAAGGCGCGGCCCATTTCCTTCAACTTGATCGAAAGATCCACATCCACGGATCGCTCGGGAGCGGTTCCGTCCGCATAATATTCGTTCTTCACATAGCGTCCTGCGAACTCGCCCATTTCAGGCGTGAACCGGCCTTGCAGATCAACAAGCGTGAGCGTGCCGATGCCATGTTGCTTCGCCACGCGCTGATCGTCCGCACCGAAGCTGGGCGCGGTATGGACAACACCGGTCCCATCTTCCGTGGTCACGAAATCGCCGGTGATCACGCGGAACGCATCGCCATCCTTCGGCTGCGCATATTTCAGCAATTGCTCGTATCGGATCCCTTCCAGATCGGAACCCTTGCATTCGCCGATCGGCAACCATGGGATGTTCTTCCCATCCTTTTTATACTGATCCAGATCGGCAATTGAATCGACCTTGTTCTTCTCGTTGAAATAGGCATCAACGCGGGCTTTCGCCAGAACCACCGTGCACGGTTCGTGGGTGTAAGGGTTGAACGTGCGGATCGAACTGTAATCAAGTTTCGGCCCGACGGAAAGCGCAGTGTTGCTTGGAAGTGTCCACGGCGTGGTGGTCCAGGCGAGGATGAAGACCTCACCCCTTCTCCCGACCTCACCCCTGCCCTCTCCGGTGGAGAGGGAGTTCATCCGGAATAGGAATTCCGATCGTTCATTGCGGATCACTTTGAACATCGCGACAACGCTGGTGTCCTTTACGCTGCGATATGTACCCGGTTGGTTCAGCTCATGGCTGCTCAAGCCCGATCCAGCGGCCGGTGAATACGGCTGGATGGTGAAGCCTTTGTAGAGCAAGTCCCGATCGTACATCTGCTTCAAGAGCCACCACACCGTTTCGATGTAGCGCGTTCTGTAGGTGATGTACGGATGATCCAGGTCGAGCCAGAAACCGATCCGTTTCGTGAGATCATTCCAGACATCGGTGTAGCGCATCACCGCTTCGCGGCACTTCGCATTGTATTCCTCTACACTGATCTTCTTCCCGATATCCTCTTTCGTGATGCCGAGTTCTTTCTCAACGCCAAGTTCCACCGGAAGTCCGTGGGTATCCCAGCCTGCCTTTCGATCCACGCGGAAACCTTTCTGCGTTCTGTAGCGGCAGAAGATATCCTTGATCGCACGCGCCATCACGTGATGGATACCCGGCAATCCGTTCGCGCTCGGCGGACCTTCGTAGAAGACGTATTCCGGCGCATCCTTCCGCAGCTCAAGGCTTTTCCCGAACGTATCCTCCATCTCCCAGATCGCAAGGATATCCTGCGCGAGTTGTGGAAGATCGAGTTCGTCGTACTGTGGGAAATGCCTTGACATGCTTGGTGGAAAAGGGCGGCAAAGATAACCCTGGCCGAACGTATGTTCAGGATGGATCCATGTGGGACAAACCAAAGCAGCAATATTGATCTACATTACGTCATAATTCAAATTCCATCGCGATGTTTCTCAGATCCTGTTTTTCCCTGATCTCGATCGGCCTTTGTTCTATGGGAATGGCTTTGGTGGTTAGCGTTTATTCGACCAACGCATCTTGTGGTTTGAACAACGGAACAGCAACTGCTTCACTCGATACCCTGAATGGCGGAGAAGCTCCTTTCACTTATCTGTGGTCTCCCTCACCAGCGAACGGACAAGGAACCTACGAGGTGACAGGGCTCGCACCAGGCGATTATTCAGTTACTGTAACTGATGCGAACGGCTTGATGGATACTGAAACATTTACCATACAAGGTTTCCCGAACCTTTTTCCAGATAACACGATCGTACCAATGGTCACGAGTTGCTTCACTGACTGTAACGGTGGAATGGGACTTTGGGATGGAATGGTCGGTGGGACTGGTCCTTACTCTGGAACTGTGGATCAACCTGGAGGCACTGTGTCCGTGTATTGGAACGGGATCGGTGTGAGCGGCCTCTGTGAAGGCGGGCCATATAACATCACGGTGACGGATGCACTTGGGTGCACTGCGCAACTTGTAGTGGAAGGAGTTGAGATCTTCGAGCAGGTACAACTGTTAGGTCAAACGGTAACGGCAAGTTGCCCGAATGGAAGCACAGGAACGGCGCAGCTCTTATTCGACCGGCCGGTAACGCTGATCAATTATGATACCTGGCAGCCCCTGAGCATGGATAGCGTTAGCTACCACGATCTCTCCGGTCTCCCGCCCGGCCCGCTGAATATCCTGGCTATGGGTTTCGTTAATCCATGTCCTGATTCAGTATCCGTGTCGTTGGTCATTCCCTCTTCACCAAACAACTGCGGAACCATCAGCGGAACTGTTTTCGTGGATCTGAACGGCGATTGCATTCAAGATCCCGGGGAGTTCGGCCTTTCAAACCGGACATTGCAATTTTCACCGGCACCGCTGGACTTTGCGATCACCGATGCGAACGGAAACTACACGCGTGATCTGGCTTTGGGTGAACATGACCTCAACTTCTCCATGCCCAACTATTCCGCGATCTGTCCGGCGCTGCCATTCACTTTTGAATTGAATACAGCCACACCGATCATACAGCAGGATATCGCGATGCAATTCAACGGAGGCGGGCCTGATGTATTCGTGGATCTCATCGCTTCACAAGCCAGACCAGGTTATTCCGCCTGGGTTTCGGTGTCAGTAGTGAACAACAGCCCTTATACATTCACCGGGTTGGAATTGCAATTGCAACATTCGGTCCTTCAAACGCTCGACCCGAACGATACCTCATCTGTAGCCACGGTGATCGGGCCCGGATTGATCTCATGGCAGATCCCTTCGATCGCACCGATCTCCACCCAGCAATTCTGGCAAGGCCTGGTGCTTCCTGCCGATCCAGCACTGATCGGAACGCAGATCGATTATTCAGCGCAGCTTATTCAGCCAACGCCGGATAATGATCCGAGCAATGATTTTGCAACAGCCCAGACCACTGTGGTTGGCGCATATGATCCGAATGATAAACTGGCGACTATCGTGGATTACGATTCGGCTTGGCCGACAAGTTATATGCCCGCAGCCCATGATCATGTTGACTACACGATCCGTTTCCAGAATACGGGAAATGCTGAAGCGGAACATGTATTTATTGTAGATACGATCGCAGAATGGTTTGATGCCAGTTCGCTGATGATTCTCGCCGCATCCCATGATCATGAAGTTGAATGGCTTGATGATCGCGCATTGCGCTTTGATTTCCCGCAGATCATGCTTCCAGACAGCACCACCGATCCATTGGGAAGTCAGGGCTTTGTGAGTTTCAGACTTTCATCGATCGAAGATTCTCTCTCTCATGGCAGCATACTGCCCAATACTGCTGACATCTACTTTGACTTCAATCCTCCGATCAGAACGAACACAACTGAACTGACAGTATTCATAGGACCTATTTCGATCGAAGAAGTCGCTTTTAGTTCGATCGGATCCTTCCCCAACCCGACCAACGATCAGATCACGATCGAAACGAAAGATCTCGGTTCATTCATCTGGTACATCACCGCGCTGGATGGAAAGATCATTCGAGCCGGACGCAACGCGGCGCAAGAGCGAAGCATCGACGTTTCTTCACTCGCCAAAGGCCAGTACATTCTTCAGGTGATCGGAAACGATCGCACCGGCTACGCGAAATT
>JAEYYE010000390.1 GCA_023430945.1 Bacteroidota bacterium | reverse complement strand
GCAGATCAGCTATGGCCAGTGATGCGACGGATCGAAAAGATCAAGGCCTGAGACTCTCTGGTAGATCAGGAGGAGCGCGGCCAGGAACCAGAACGCTTCGGCCTTGCGCACCGGCAATTCACGCAGGTTCCGTCGCAATATGCTGCCCAGCGTAACGAAGGCCGCTGCGAGCACCAACCCGAAGCTCAACTGGTCCAGTAATCGATCGGTGGCGCGATCCGCGCGGTAGCCGAATTCCAGAAGAAAAAGGAAGATCGCGAGCAGGATCACGATGATCCTGGCCAACCCCACCACCTCCCTGCGAAGTACCGTGCGAAGAAGCGATCGTTTCATTGGTGCGCGGCCATCCTTAACGCGCGGGAAATGGGGACCAAACTTAGTCCGCCATCGCCGCGACATGAAAATTTTTCTGATCTACCGGCCATTCAAGCTGTGTGCGACGATCCCACCGGCCGTATTGCGTGTGATCATTTCCGGCACACCATCGAGGTTCAGATCGGAGATCACAGGCGGTATCGTGCCTTCCACCGTCGTTCCCCGTATCGCGTTCCCTTCCGCATCGATAAGACCTGCGCGCTGCGCGGCGGGCATCAACATGCCGATCGCGACCGATCCACCGATCTTGCCCGGCGTGCCCGTAATAGTGATCGGCGAGCCGAAACTCCGGCTGAATACCACCTGTCGATCACGGAACAAGGTAAGCGTATCCGTGCGTACCTGCGCCACTTCATCCTTTCCGTCACCATCGATGTCGATCACCGCGAACAGGCCATCATCCTCGATCGATAATTTCTCCACCGCACCTTCGAAAATGCCCTTTTGAAGTACATCGGCGGTATCCTTCCATATGATATATGACGAAAGGATATCGGTACCTGGCACGATCCGTTGCACCGAAGGCGAAGGTCCGAGTTGAAGTGCAGTGCGTTCGCGCACCTTGCCTCGCCGATCGAGGATGTGCACATTTCCGCTGTTGTCCGCGAACACGAGGTAATCCTTGTTCTTGATGCGCAGATGCTGCACAGGACAGGCCCCGACGGCGTTCATCGCCGGGATCTCCCACCCCTTCACTTCTGTTCCGTCGGCCCCATAGTTCAGGACCTTTCCCTCTACAGTAGGCACGAGTATCCTGTAATCGCGATCCTTCTCGTAATCCATCACCGAAGCGGGAACTGCGGCTTTTTCGCGAAGGCGGATCGGGAAGTTGCCCACATCTTCTCCGTTGCGATCGATCAGGTAAAGCCGCTCGGCGGTGTTGAACAGGAGTTGAAGCTTGCCGTTCCTGAACCGATCGATCTGGTGAACCTCACCCATGATCTCTCCATCCAGCTTTCTGCTCCAAAGCAACTTGCCTGTACTGCCGATCAGGTGGATCGAATTGTTCACATCCTGCACAAGCACTTCATTGGTGTTGTTGGTATGGTTGCGTAGGATGAATGGGGCGCGATCCACCAATGTGTCGATCGGGACCTCCCAGAGTACACCGCTCTCCTTTTGTTGGATCGGTGCATGTTGCACGCCCGCCACGATGTGGAAGAATCCATGCTGGCCGGGCGAGATCTGTACCGAGATCATTCCTATCCGTGACATGAGTTCGCCCAGCCGGGCTTTTGTCCTTTCGGGAAATTGCAGGCGTTCCTGGATCACATCCTTCGAGCGGCCCACATCCACGCGTACCATGCGCCCGAACGAACTGGTGATCTGCTGTTCCCAGGCAGCGGCCCGCGGTTCCACCGCCAGCGGATCGCCATCGTTCCAGGCATCGATCGAAAATTTCAACGCATCGGTACCTGGGGAGAAGATCACCATGTCGCCAAGGATCGTCCACCATGTGCTATCGAACGCGGCGAAGCGATCACCGAATATCCCTTTGAAACCGTTCCCGGCGGGCAATCGCTGGAGAAGGTTCCCGCGGTATTCCTGTTGAACACAACCGGTCGCGGGATCGCAGAGCGAAGCGATGGAAGTGGTGGCGAGATCGATGTCGCCCGTCTGAAAAATGGCCCATTCCATTTGCGCACCACGTTCCTCCATGGCTCGCGCATGGCCGGCCGAACCATCGAGCCAGGATGTGAGCGCCGTGAGCGATACGGGATCCGCACCATTGCCAGGATACATGTTCGCCGGATCGATCACATGCCAGACCTCCAGTGCGGTGACATGTGCAGGTAGAACCCGATCGATGTTCACACGGCCTGTACCCTGGCTGCGCAATGATCGCAGATCCGCATCTTCGGCCGCCGGAGCAAAGAGGCCGCTCAAAAGCAATGCATCAGGCCGCGCGCGCACATCAAGTGCAGCCCAGCCGGCAGGTATCCGTGCCGCTTCCAGAAAAGGTGGATCGAACCACCGATCGAGCAGTTGCGCTGCATTTGGCACGTTGATCAGCACATGCGCATCAGCGCCACCACCCACGGTACCGCGTACCGCAAGGAAAAGACTGTCCTGCATGAGTGCGGAAGGATGGTCCAGTTGATGCAGCACTTCATCCATCGCTTCGGTGGAAGTGGACATGAGCCAGAGCCTGTCGCGCAGACAGAGTGAGAGCGAAGGAAGCGCGGTATCGGGCTTCACTTTGATGATCTCACCTTTGAGCAGACTGTTCTTCGATGCGGCATCCAGCCCGATCAATTCCGAGAACGCTGATAAGGGGGGCTCCGCTTCACTCCCGGGCGTTGCGATGAACACCGCCCGGCTGCCGGGATCGGCGCCGGGAAGAAGGCATACCAGCATGGAAGCATCGGTGAGCGCGGTTCGAAGCGCGGCATCCTCGTGCATGCGTTCGATCGTTCGCGCCATCAACCTGCCGGCCGATGCGAACGCGGGGATCTGTTCGAAAGCGCTCCAGAGCTGGGAGGTGTGCGTGAACCGGTCCCACGTGTTCCATGCATCGGGAATGGAGATCACCACCGCGGAATTGTCAGGGATCGCGAGCCATGGATCGGTACGGGCGGAAACATCTTTTCTCCAGTCCCACAGCAACCACACCGCCGAGCCGGCGATCGCGAGAAGTAGGAGAACAATGAGTGACCTTCGCATGTGCAGCGATCAAAAGTATCTGCGATCAGGCGGCCGGTGCGGCATGGCCAGCACCCATTTACACACCAGCGTGTGAACAGGATCAGGAATGCTCCAGCTCTTCCCAGTAGCTGAGGCGGAAGCTCTGGCGATGGTGCGCGGTGGGGCCGATCGCATCCAACACGGATCGATGATCCACCGTTGGGTAGCCCTTGTTGGAAAGCCAGTTGTACTGCGGATGTTGTTGGTGCAGATCGGCCATCATCGCATCGCGGTGTGTTTTTGCGAGGATGCTCGCCGCGGCGATGCTCCGGAACTTACCATCGCCTTCAACAATGCATACGTGCGGGATCGAAGGGTACGGGTTGAAGCGATTGCCATCGATCAGCAATTGTTGCGGCACCAATTTCAACGCCGCGATCGCGCGGTGCATCGCAAGAAATGAAGCATGCAGGATGTTGATCCGATCGATCTCCTCCGGAGTTGCCAGCGCAACGGACCACGCCAGTGCGCGTTCTTCGATCAGGATCCGCAGTTCAGCGCGTTGTCCGGCATCGAGCTTCTTGCTATCGTCCAGGCCTGGCAAACGCACGCGTGGCGGAAGGATCACCGCAGCGGCGACCACTGGACCTGCGAGACAACCGCGGCCGGCTTCATCACAGCCGGCTTCCAGCAAGCCTTTGGTA
>JAEYYE010000372.1 GCA_023430945.1 Bacteroidota bacterium | reverse complement strand
GGATCGTAATGGATCGGGATCACCATGCCTTCCTCAAAACCATCGTCCACACGAACGCCTGGGCCTTGCGGGGGGCGATACGTGACCAGGGTTCCGATATCGGGAAGGAAATTGTTGGCGGGATCCTCAGCGTACACGCGCACTTCGATCGCGTGCCCGTTGATCGCAAGATCCTCCTGCTTCATCGGCAGCTTCTCGCCACGCGCCACCTGGATCTGCAATTTCACCAGATCGAGCCCGGTGATCATTTCCGTTACCGGATGCTCCACCTGCAGGCGCGTGTTCATCTCCATGAAGTAGAAGTTGCGCTTCTCATCCAGTAGGAATTCCACCGTGCCGGCACCAACGTAATCGCAGGATCGGGCCACTTTCACCGCGGCCTCCCCCATCGCCTTGCGCAATTCGGGCGTGAGCACTGCGCTCGGTGCTTCTTCAACAACTTTCTGGTGGCGGCGTTGGATGCTGCATTCACGCTCGAAGAGGTAAAGTATGCTGCCATGCATATCGGCCATCACCTGCACTTCGATGTGGCGTGGGCCGGCCACATACTTCTCAATGAAAACGCTTCCGTCGCCGAAGGCGTTCTGCGCTTCACTGATCGCGCGCTCGAGCCCTTCTTTCAGATCGGCCTCGCTTTCGATCACGCGCATTCCTTTTCCACCGCCACCGGCCGCCGCTTTGATCAGGATCGGGAAAGTGATCGAACGGGCGACTTCCATCGCTTCCTTCAGATCGGCGACCGCACCTTCGGTCCCTGGTACGAGCGGTACACCGAAATCCTTCACTGCTTCCTTCGCCGCGAGCTTATCGCCCATGATCTCCATTGCTGCCGCCGGCGGACCGATCAGGATGATGCCTTCCTTTTCGAGCCGTCGCGCAAAGGCCGGATTCTCGCTGAGGAAACCATAACCGGGATGCACGGCATCCACCTGGTGATCCCTGCAGACCTTCACCAATTTATCGATCACCAGGTAACTTTCCTTGCTCGCCGCCGGGCCGATGCACACGGCTTCATCGGCGAACCGCACGAACGGCGCATTGCGATCGGCCTCAGAATAGACCGCGAAAGTTGCGATCCCCATTTCGCGCGCCGATCGCATCACCCGCAGCGCGATCTCACCACGGTTGGCCACCAGGATCTTTTTGATCACACGTTGCTCCACCCTCCTGCTTGAAACCTGCTGTGGCACTTCTTCTGTCGATGGCATTTCCATGTGATCGTACTGGGGACGCGAAGATCGTGCATCTTGCGGTCTGCCGCACATTCGCCGGAGATCTTTACTTCAATACCGGTGAATCGGACCATCGATCGGCGAAGTAACTTTCCAGCGGATGGAACGGAATGATTTCCAGATGACCGCGCAGACCATGTTCGGTCTGGAACAGGTACTAGCCGATGAATTGCTCAGGCTCGGCGCGCGCAACATAGAGAAGCATAATCGTGCGGTAAGCTTCACCGGCGATCTGGGTTTCATGTACAAGGCGAACTTCTGCCTGCGCACGGCGCTGCGTATCCTGGTCCCGATCGATCGGTTCGAGATCCGATCCCAGCAGGAATTCTACGATCGCATACGCGAAATGAAGTGGGAGGACCTGATGGGACCGAACGGCACACTTGCGATCGGTTGCACACTGAACACACCACATTTCGATCATACGCAATTCGTTTCGCAGCGCGCCAAGGATGCGATCGTGGACCGTTTCCGCGATCGAACGGGAACGCGGCCTTCGGTGGATCTCGATCGGCCAACGCTCGGCATCCACGTCTACATCGATCAGGATGAATGCACTGTTTCTCTTGACAGTTCCGGCGGATCGTTGCACAAACGTGGCTATCGCGACAAGACCAATCTTGCGCCGATCAACGAAGTGCTCGCAGCAGGCCTTGTGCTTCTCTCCGGCTGGGATCGGCGATCGAACTTCGTGGACCCGATGTGTGGATCGGGAACCTTGCTGATCGAAGCAGCGCTCTACGCAGCGAACATTCCGCCAGGCTATTTCCGGGAGGAATTCGGTTTCCAGCGCTGGGCCGATCTGGATGAAGCACTTTGGGAGAAGATCCAGGAAGCAGCGATCGGCCGGATCAACGATGAAAAGCCCTTGATCCTTGGCGGAGAGATCTCGAAGAATGTGGCGCGAAAGGCGATCGCGAACATCCACTCAGCAAAACTGGAGGATAGCATCACGATCAAGAACGTTGCCTTCGAAGACCTCGATCCGCCGCCAGGTCCGGGTGTGATGATCATCAATCCACCGTACGGAGAGCGTATGGACAAGGATGAGGACATCGATGCGCTTTACAAGATGATCGGTGACACGTTGAAGAAGAAATGGGCCGGTTACCAGGCATGGGTGATCACTTCGAACCTTGAAGCCGCAAAGCACATTCATCTCACACCAAAGCCGCGCATCAAGCTTTACAATGGATCGCTGGAGTGCCGCTTCATGCGCTACGAACTATACAGCGGCAGCCGGAAAGCCGGAAAGATGGATCGCGTTTGAGAGATCGATCGGAAGATGAAAAAGCGCATCCACGATATTCTCGCCGTCTCAGAGAAGAAGGGCGATCTGAGCTGGTATTTCGACATCTTCCTGGTAACGCTGATCATACTGAACGTGATCGCGATCGTGATCGGATCGATCCCTGTTGTTCAGCAGGAATTCTCTGCGGAGTTCCGCGCATTCGAAACGTTCAGCGTGATCGTTTTCACCATTGAATATGTACTCCGCCTGTGGACGATCACCGTTGAGGAACGGTACAGGCATCCGATCAAAGGCCGCATCTCCTATGCGCTCACTCCCATGGCGCTCATCGATCTTTTCGCCGTGTTGCCATTCTTTCTCCCAATGGTCGGCGTGGACCTTCGCCTGCTGCGGATCCTGCGGATCTTCCGGTTGTTCCGCCTTTTCAAACTGGCGCGTTACATGAGCGCGATGCACATGATCCATAACGTGCTTCGCAACAAACGCGAGGAACTCGCCATCTCGTTGATCTTCACCCTGTTCATGTTGCTGATCACCTCCACCATGATGTATTATGTGGAGAACGACCTGCAACCGGAGAAATTCGTGAGCATACCGCAGACCATGTGGTGGGGCATCGCCACGCTCACCACCGTGGGTTATGGCGACGTGTACCCGATCACACCGATCGGAAAATTGCTCGGTGGCGCCATCGCATTGATCGGCGTGGGTGTCTTCGCGCTGCCGGCCGGCATACTTGCATCAGGTTTCAGTGAGGAGATCGCGCATCGCAGGCGGAAGAACAATGCCTGCCCGAATTGCGGCCATGTGCACGATGAGCACATCGATCATGCATGAGGGGTCAATGCATGAAGAATTTGCAGCTTTCGCGTTCACCTTCTGCATCGATCAACATCAATACATAGGCATTGCTACGGAGCGATCCAAGATCGATCGAGGATCTGTCCTTTTCGATCGGGACCAATTGCACTTTGCGCATTGTTCCGGCAAGGTCCACGATCGCCGCCGACCGAAGTTCATGCCCCTGCCAGTAGGCACCGATGATACGATCGGCCGGCCGGAGTGAACAGATCAATTCGCTTCTCACCGGTTCGACCTGTACCGAAAGGATACCCTTCTCATGGGCGCTCCCGTCCATATCGACCTGGAGAAGTTTGTAATACCACAAGCCCGGATCGGTGACCACCTCGCTGAACGTGTAGTTGATCGTGGTCGTACTGTTACCTGCCGCGGCCACAGTTCCCGCCGGATCCCAGTCGTTCCCATTCCGCGACCGATGGATCCAGAAACTTTCCGATCCCTGTTCCGAGGCCGTGCTCCAGCGAAGGTCCACTTTCCCTTCACTCCCGGCGGCGGTGAACGAGGTCAATCCCACCGGAAGCACATATTCCGGCCACGCTGCGGGACCGGGAACTGCACCATCGCTGGCGGACCAGTAGGTATCGCTGCATATCTTGATCGTCTGGCTGTTGCCGGAACTGTTGCCGATCACCTGGCCACCGAAGCCGATCAACACGGATGATCCGCACGGCATGCTGATCTTGGCACCGCCGCCATTGAAACGCCACACGCCATATACCTTCACATGCATCGGCGCGCCGGTGTATGTGATGTTGTTGCTGATCGTTACGGTCGTGTTCGCCAGGATCTCGATCTCATCACCATTACCGGGGATCGTGCCGCAGCTCCAGGTGCCGGACGTGGACCAGTTACCGCTTCCGCTGGAATTGCAATTCACGGCCTGAGCGTTCTTTGTACAGATGGAAAGTGTGATCAGTGAACATACAGGCAACCAACGGCTTATGCTTTTCACGTTCATGGCCGGGTGAAACGAGCACAATGGGAATATGTTCGTTTTTCATGGAAATAATTATCAATTTCAGTTTCGATACGATCGGATCGTTACGAGTGATGCCTCGATGCTTTTCCAAGTTCAGCAAAGGGTTGCAGACCGATCGGCACAACTCAGGGATCTGAAATACTTCATGAAAAAAGATCATTCGGATAATTGGGTCTTAAATACATTAACTTGAACCGTACAGCCCTGAAACGCACTTTTGATCGCCTTTGATCGTCGTTCATCAATGAAGGAACGTCCGAGCATTCCGCTTCACAAGCCTGCCGCCGACCAACATGCAACGGTCTGGACGGAGCGGATCGCGCCGTTGCGGGGCGCGGTGCGTAACAGCGTTCACCGGCATTCCTACCACGAGATCTTCCTGTTCACCAAGGGCGAAGGCATGCATATGATCGATCTGGAGGTGTTCAGCTTCAAGGCTCCGTGCATGCATCTTGTCGGTCCGGGGCAGGTCCATCAATTGGAACGATCTGCCGGATCGGAAGGCGCCGTGATCATGTTCAGGGATGATCTCCAATGGCTGGACCCTACCGATCCCTTGATCAGGCCAGTGCTGCGCGGGAACGTGGCGCCCCGCAGTTTTCCTTTGATGGACCAGGAGATCGATCAGGCCATGGATCTATTCCACCGGATCGAAAATGAACAGGATCCGATTTCCGAGGTGGCTGCGCGGATCAAGGAACACTATCTCGGCATCCTGCTGCTCCGATCCATCAGCTGGAGCAAGGAGGCGGCAACTGCGGATGCCGATCGGAAAGGCGGACAAGTGGACCGGTTCATGGAAATGGTGGATCGGGATTTCCTGGAGAACAAGAAGATCGCGTCGTACGCATCGGCCCTTTCGATCAGCCCCGGCCACTTGAACGAACTGGTGAAGAAGCGCACCGGGAAAAGTGCGAGCGAGATCCTGCACGACCGGATCCTGCTGGAAGCGAAACGTTTGCTGCTCCACTCCTCGCTCACGGTAAAGGAAGTGAGCTTCGCGCTCCGCATGGAAGATCCGGCGTACTTCACACGCATGTTCCGCAAGGCGACCGGAAGCACGCCGCTCGAATACCGCAACAGCATCCGTGAAAAGTACCGGAGTTGAACGGTTCCGTCCATTGCCGCAGCGATCGGCCCACACCACCTTTGATCGCACAAGATCGCACCAATGGCACAGGAGAAGAAAAGACCCCTCAACCCATCACAACTCGACCGGAGGCGATTCCTGAAGGCGGGATCGATGTTCGGCCTCGGATCGTTGCTGCTACCCGATCTGCTACTGCCTGCCCCCGATGCCGGCGGTGATTGCCTCGCCACCAGCGACGACATACTCGGGCCATATTACCTCGCCGGTTCACCGGTTACGGCACAGATCGCAAGCGAGAGCGAGCCCGGTACAAGACTGCATATCTCCGGTTCGATCCTGAGCAACGATTGCATGACGCCGGTGCCCGATGCCATGATCGAAGTGTGGCAGGCCAACG
>JAEYYE010000286.1 GCA_023430945.1 Bacteroidota bacterium | reverse complement strand
GCTCTCATCCCAGCGGCGCACCAGGTAGATCGCCGGGAACAGCGCCTTGTCCAGGTTCTCGATCCCCTCGGGATATTTGTAACTGAATGTTTCCCCCGTGAGACGCAGTTTCGTTTCGAACCACGTCTGCTCGAATCGAAGACCTGCCTGCAACGACCAATGATCGCTCAACTTGCGCGACCAGTTGAAGTACGCAGCATTGATGATGTCCGTGATCTCATAATCGTTGGAGAGCGATGTATCGAGCACACCCTCACCGAACCCGGGCGATGTGACGTACACGTTGAGGAACGTGTTATCGATCCGGTACTGGCCTTTCACGCCCCACTCGAGCTTGGTGCGATCGCTCACCGGATCGATGAAGTCGGCCTGCAGTCCGATCTGGTCGTAGTTGCTTCCGCCGATATTGTCCTGCAACCGCGGACTTCCTTCCACCGCGCCACCGTTGGGCAGGTAAGAGAACCGATCCATGTCCGCGAGGCTTTCGCGCTCCCAGCGATTGTAGGTCACATCCGCAGACCATTCCTTGCCTTCCTTTGGCGACCTGCGGCGGAAGGCGATCTGCGAATTGTAGCTCTCGCCGATCGTGCTTTGTGTGTTGAGCTGGCTTCCGCGCTCGATCACTTCGCCGCCGGCCGCTTCCACATCGTATTCCTGTTCATCCTCCCCGGTCCGATCGAAGATGTGGAAGCCTTGTGAAAGTGAGATCAGGTTGCGGTTATCGAGCTGGTAGTCCACCCCGAAACGGCCGCCATGCATCACACGCCCATTGTTGTTGGTGGTGGTCTGCTGGAAAAGTTCGCCGGACCTTCGATCCACGCGGCGTGTCGATCCATCGGTGTTGTTGTTGCCGGTGTTGTAATTGTAGGAAAGGTTGAAGCCCCAACGCCCATCGCGCATGTTGGCGTTCACTCCCGCCTGGTACCTATCGTTGGTGCCGATCCCGGCCTGTACCTGACCACTGTAACCTGGCTTCGTGTTCTTTTTCAGTACAACGTTGATGATGCCACCGGTGGTGTTCGCATCGAAGGCCACCGAAGGATTGGTGATCACTTCCACCCGCTCGATGTCCTCGGCGGGGATCTGTTCAAGCGTGAGCGATGTCGGCCTTCCATCCACCAGGATCAACGGGCTCGATCCACGCATCTCAACGTTCCCTTCCACATCAACGCTCAGGCCCGGCACGTTCTTCATCACGTCAACGCCAGATCCGCCGAGCACGCTCAGATCCTTCTCCACATTGAACACACGCCGATCCACCTGCATCACCATGGTGGCGCGTTCACCCACCACTTCCACTTCCTGCAGCAATTCGGCGTCCGGTGCGATCGAAAGATTGCCGAGGTCCACTTCCATGTGATTGCGATCGAGCGTTACCTGCTTCTCGAGCGGCACATATCCGATGAAGCTGATCACTACACGAAGATCCGTAAGCGGGAGCGAAGACACATCGAAATCACCATTGGATCGCACGATGGAACCACCCAGAAGACTATCCCCGGAAGCTGCATAGACAGTGACCGTTGCGAATTCCGCCGGTTTTCTGGTGGCCTGGTCGATCACCTTTCCGTAGATACGCCCGATCGGCGCCGCGCCACCCGGGCCGCCCGGTCGCTGGGCAGCGGCCACCATAAGGATCGTTGAAAGAAGAGTGAACAGAAGAAGACGAGGTAGGGAAAGATCCAGCATCGAACGGGTTTCAGGAGCGAAGCGCAAAGGTACCGGTGCGGAAAAAGCTTGCCATTCGTGGAAACGATGCGGAAGACCGAAGGTTCGATCGCGGAGGGCAAGGGACCATGAAATGAAGAAGCCCCCGCGATCGGCGGGGGCTTCTGTTGAAAGCTTGCTTGCAGGCCTAGTATTCGTCGCGATACCCACCGCGCTCACGGCGATCGCCGTATCCACCACGGTCGCCACGATCACCACGATCGCCTCCGCGATCATTGCGGTATCCGCCGCGATCGCCACCGCGATCACCGCCACGGCCACCACCGCCGAAGCTGGGGCGGTCGCCCTCGGTACGGGGGCGTGCCTCGTTCACGACCAGGTCCCGGCCATGGAAATTCTTGCCATTCGTTGCTTCAATGGCCTGGCGGCCGGCGTTCTCATCGGACATTTCCACGAAACCGAAGCCGCGGCTGCGGTTGGTGGCCTTGTCCATGATGATCTTTGCCGATGTCACCTCTCCGTATGGTTCGAAGAGTTCACGGAGATCTTGATCCTTTACTGAGTAAGGAACGTTGGCGACGTAAATGTTCATGAGTTCACTGACTGGGTTATGTTTTTCGTTGTCTGTTCCGCGCAACTCTCGCCAAAGAATGCAGGGTCTTGGACGGGACGAAACTATGTAGAAGTTTGGATCCCACAACATTTCGGCAAAGGAAATATTCGCCGTAACCGCCAATGGTCACGCAATTGCGGCACACGCAGGTGCCATTCGTACGCTGCCCTGGAACCGGAGCGCTGTGTGATGAAAAGCCGCTGTTCATCAAGCTTCCCCCCGTTGGTCACCGTTCGTCACTAGCTTAGTGCTGGCGCGCCGGATCTTTCGTTCCGATGGATCGCGCAATAGACCCAGGGCCGCAACGGAAACGTCGCAAGCTCATCGCTTTCGCAACGGTGATCGTGGCGCTTGCGGTGATCTTCGGGCTAGGCAGCAGCCTTGGCCGCTCGCGGATCAGGGTGGATAAAGAGCGCCTTTCGATCGGCACAGTACAGGAA
>JAEYYE010000251.1 GCA_023430945.1 Bacteroidota bacterium | reverse complement strand
GACGTGCAGTGATCGAGCGCAGCTTCGCAGCAGCACCGGGGATCATCAGGGTACCGGCACGCGACCTCGCGACCGGCATCTGGTTCGTCCGCGTCACGCGCGAAGGCCACCAGAAGACCTTCCGGGTACCCTTGGTGAGGTGACCGAACAACATCCAATCGTGCCACGGCCCCCGGGATCCCGGGGGGCCGTGCCGCTTCATACCCGCACCCCGCCCCGTAACTTGTGCCCCGAATGAAGCTGCGCACCCTCATCCTCCCAGTACTGCTCGTGCTGTTCACCGGCTGCCTCACCATCGAGGAGAACTATACGTTCAAGAAGAACGGAAGCGGCTCCATGGAATACGTGGTGGACATGAGCGAGATCGGTGAATTGATGAAGACGTTGGGTGAGATGAGCGAAGTGGAAGGCGGTGAAGAAATGCCCGATGACATTGGATCGCTGGACATGGAGGATGAACTGAAGGCCTTGAAGGCCATTCCAGGCATCAAGAAGGTGAAGCTCGATGCGAAGAAGAAATGGGTGCAAAGGCTGAAGTTCAATTTCGCCGACATCGATGCCTTGAACCGGGCGCTGAACGTACTTATGGCAGACAGCAGCGGGATGCAACACACATTCTTCACCTGGGATGGATCGACCCTTGTAAGGACCAACAACCGGCACGCGTATGAACTGGGCGCGGGCATGGCCGCTGGCGGATCGGGCGGTGAGGATCAGGAAGGGAACGATCCAACAATGACAGAGACCGCCGACATGGAGGCATTCCTCGGATCGATGAAATACAAATACAGCTTCAAGTTCGCTGAAGAGATCGGTGGAACCGAGACCGCCGAAGGGATCAATAAGGAGACCGTCGGAACCAAGGAGATCAAGTTCGATACGGATTGGGCGGTGATCTCCACCAACGAAAAAGCCCTGGACCTGCGCATCAAGCTCGATCGTCCGGCGAAATAACGAATGGAACACCTGCTCGAAGCCGCGATCCGGCTGGCCGCCAAAGTGCACAAAGGCCAGGTGGACCGATCACAGAAACCGTACATATTGCACGTGATGCGCGTGATGATGCGTGGGCAGGACCTGGACGAACAGATCCTGGGCGCCCTGCACGATGTGTTAGAGCGATCGGACCTTACGCCCGCCGATCTGGAGAAGAAAGGATTCTCCGCACGTGTGTTGAAGGCGCTGGACCACATCACCCGGCGCAAGGAGGAAACGTATGAACAATACATCGATCGGGTGGTGCAGGACAACCTCGCCATACGGGTGAAGCTGAACGACCTCGCCGACAAGATGGACCTGTTGCAGGTGGAAACACTGGACATGGCCGACCTGAAACGGTACAACAAACAGCTCGCCGCCTATCACCGCATGAAAAAGCTGGTGATCCTCGCCAAGGCCAACATGAAAGTTGAAGCGCCCAAGCCCGAAAGTGCCGAGATCCCACGCGCCCGCCCACCGATCGGTTGATCGGGCAAAGTGAACACATACTGCCAATTCAGAAGATCCTGCGATCTTCGCCCCTTCCACACACCAGATCAATGCTGAAACAATTCTCCATCCTGCTCGCCATACCGCTGCTTTTCGGCTGCGCTGGCGGCTCTGATGTCCACCAGGCCGATGTGCCCGCCACCAGCGACACCGCTTTCCAATGGGAAGTGGACCAGTTCGAGGATCTTCGGATCCTTCGCTACCAGGTACCGGGCTGGGACATGATCCCGCTGCAACAGAAGGAACTGGCCTATTATCTCACCATGAGCGGGCTTGCCGGCCGGGATATCATGTGGGACCAGAACTACCGCCACAACCTGAAGATCCGCCGTGCGGTGGAAGCGATCGTGCGCCAGGGCGAACAGAACGAAGATGGCGGTGAATGGGCGCATTTCATGACCTACGCGAAGCAGATGTGGTTCGCCAACGGCATCCACCATCACTACAGCAACCAGAAATTCAAGCCGGGCTTCAGCCGGGAATGGTTCCTCAAGCGGCTTGCCGCCACCGATCGCAAACTTGAACCCGAAGTGATCGAGGTGATCTTCGATCCTTCGATCGATGCGATCAAAGTGAGCCAGGATGCCACAAAGGATCTCGTTCTGAACAGTGCGGTGAACTTCTATGCGCCGGATATCACGGAAAAGGAAGTAAGCGCACTCTACGCTTCCATCATCGATACCACCGATCTGGAACCGGTTAGCCATGGCCTCAACAGCAAGATCATCCGCAACCCCGATGGATCATTGGCAGAAGCACCCTGGAAAGTCGGCGGCATGTACAATTCAGCTTTGGAACGTGTTGTATTCTGGCTGAAGAAGGCACAGGCCGTCGCCCTGAACGAACAACAGGCGAAAGTGATCGGCCTTTTGATCGAATATTACGAGACCGGCGATCTGAAGAAGTGGGATGAGTTCAACATCGAATGGGTGAAGGACACGGCCAGCGATATCGATTTCATCCACGGCTTCGTGGAAGTGTACCAGGACCCGCTCGGCATGAAAGGCGCTTATGAAGTGATCGTTCAAATGAAGGACCCCGTGGCTTCGGAACGCATGAGCGTGCTGATGGACAATGCGAAGTGGTTCGAGGAGAACAGCCCGATCGCGCCGGAGCACAAGCGGAAGGATGTGGTGGGCATAACCTACAATTTCATCAATGTAGTGGGCGAAGCCGGTGATGCCAGCCCCAGCACGCCGGTGGGTGTGAACCTGCCCAACGCCAACTGGATCCGCGCGAAACACGGCAGCAAGAGCGTGAGCCTCGGCAACATTTCGGAAGCGTACGAGAAGGCGAGCGGTGGCGAAATGATGAAGGAGTTCGGTTACAACGATGAAGAACGCGCACGCGCGAAGGAACATGGTGCGCTCGCTGGAAAGCTCCACACCGCGCTTCACGAAGTGATCGGC
>JAEYYE010000244.1 GCA_023430945.1 Bacteroidota bacterium | reverse complement strand
ACACCGGCCTGTGCATAGGTCACCACCGGATCGGGATCGGTGGAGGTTTCGGGCGATCCGCCAGGGAAATTCCATACGCGAGAGGTCACGTTATGGAAGCTTTCATCCTGGAATGCGATGGTTGATCCGGCGCAGATCACGCCGCCATTGCCCGAGAAGGCCGCCGCACACAGTTCGGGTTCATCGGTAATTCCAGTGGCGATCAGGTTGGTCTCCTGCCACAACTGGTTACGCTGCGCGGTATTCGAATTCAACGCAGCGATCATCCGTGTGGCCTGGCCTTCGGTGAACATCTTGCTGCAGTAGGAATATTCCATGTAGTTCTCCACGTTGTTCAACCCGCCGCATGATTGCCCGTTGATGCTGCAGCTCGTCCAACCGATCGTGTTCGGCGTATCGCTCACACCATCATCATCTCCGCAATTTTCCGGAAGCCCGGGATCGTTGCTGTTGCCCCAGGTGTGCGCGAGGTTGATCCAATGGCCTACCTCGTGGGTGAGCGTGCGCGAGCGCGAAGCCGTGCTGGTGCCGATACTACCCACGTAGGAATGGAGCATTACGATGCCATCGCCACTGGGGAACATGGAAACACTGCCCGGACGATAGGTGTAACCCGCAGCACCTGCCGCTGAAGCCGCCACCCAAACGTTCAGGTACTTGTTGCGCGGCCATTGTATCAGGTCCTTCATGTCCTGATCCCCGGAATTAGTAAGCGACGAAACCGTGCGGGTGATCCCCGTGGTGCAATTTCCCTGTGGATCTCTGCGCGCCATCCTGAACTCGACCCCCACATCGGCCACCAGATCAGCGAAAGTGGGGTTCACATTGTCCCAATCCTCGTTCAGCCGGCGGAAATCCTCGTTCAAGATCCGAACGGCATCTTCGATCTGCGCGTTGCTGATGTTCTCCGGACCGTTCTCATGGATGATGTGGAACACCACCGGGATCAAGTAGTCAGCTTCATCGCGATCGGCACCTGGAGCGTCAAAGTCTCGCGTGAATTGTTCAAGTGCCGCTTCCTCTTCGGCCATTTGTTGAAGGATCGCAGGATCTCCCTGGTGCAATCCCTGGATCAGCTCCAGATCGTTGTGCCGGCATGGGATCGTGACATCCGATTGGGCCAGAATGCTGGAGAACGGGACGAGTGAAGCGAAGAGAATGAAGAAAGACTTCGTCATGTACTGGGGCTGAACGGTTTCGGGATCTCGAATTTACGAAGATCCAACCGTTCGCGAACAGCCCGTCACCTCCAGAAATGTCACCATCTTGTGATCCCGATCTATTCCACGGGTTCTGCAGGTGCTTCTCCACGTGCGATCGTAACGGCCAGCATCACTTCGTGCGAACCGGTGCTGTAGTTCTTCAGGTTCGAGCTGATGATATCGTAGGAATAGCCGAACTGGAACGTTTCCTTCAACCAATAACCGATCATGGCGCAATAGGCATCGTTGCTACGGTACGAAGCGCCCAGCCACACGGTATTGCGGTATCGGATCGTGGCGGTAAGATCCACTTTCGGCGGCACGGGATCAACGTATTTCAAAAGGAATGAGGGTTCCAACTGCCAGTCGTCGTTCAGTTCGAAACGGTATCCGCCCATCGCGTAATAATGGTCCTCCATGCGGCTGAGCGTTTCCTTCTCATCGAGGAAATACACCTTGTTGCGCATGATCTGTGGCGCGGTGGCACCGAACCAGAACCTATCGTGATAGAGCAGGAAACCGAATTTCGCATCAGGAAGTGTCTGCCCGCGCAACTGCTGGTCCATCGCCGGATCGCCTGGATCGCGCAACTGGATCTTCGATCCATCGATCAGGAATTGAAGGATACCGGCGGAAAGTGAAAGGGAAAGCTTCAGTTCCTCCGTCAATTTCAAATGGTATGCGTAGGAGAATTGGATGCCGGTACGGCGCGTGGGACCGACATGATCGGTGAAGAGGTATCCGCCAACACCCATCTTTTCACCGATCGGAGAGATGCCGCTCAACGTGAACGTTCTTGGGGCATCCTGTATTCCCACCCATTGGTAGCGATGTCCGCTCCGGAGCTCGAAATACTGCCTGCTTCCCGCCACTGCCGGATTGAAGACATAATCGTTGAACTGGTACTGCGTGAGCTGCGGCAATTGCTGCGCGCTTGCGATCGCACAGCCCGCCAGTGCGAGCACAAGGAGAAGTGACCGATCGGATCTTTTCATGGCTCAGCGGATCACGGTCAATGGACCGGTGTATGGTTCTGGGAACTCTGGATCGTTCAGCTTGATCACATAGTAATACGTACCCACCGGCACGAAACCACCGTTGTACCTGCCATCCCAAGGCACTTTGTAGCCAACGCTCGTGAAGATGGGTTCACCCCAGCGGTTGTAGATCTCAACTTCCGCCTGCGGGAACAGATCGATGAAATCGATCACCCAGGTATCGTTCCATCCATCGCCATTGGGGGTGAATCCGGTGGGGATCACAACGTTCGGGATCACGGTAACGAGTACGGAATCGATGCTCACACAACCGTTGGGAGCTGTTACGGTTACGGCGAACCAGGTGGTGACCGTTGGATCGGCGATCGGGGCCGCCGAGCCAGGATCGGTCAGTACTGAATCAGGAGTCCAGCTATAACTGGATCCATCAGGCCCGGTGGGCGATCCACCGAGCGCGACCGATGCGTTCACATGGATCGTATGATCGGGACCGGCATCCGCAAGCGGATCCTCCAACACCACGATCGTGATCTCATCCGTTGCGCTGCAAGGGCCATCGGAAGCGACCAGCGTATACGTGTAGTTGCCAGGAGTGAAAGGACCTACCGTGGTGGTGACCGAGGTGGATATCTCATTCCCCTGCGGATCGAACCATTGGTAGGCCGTGGAGCCTGTGCTTTGCGATGCATCAAGTTCCAACGTCGGTCCGGCGCAGATCTGCTGATCCCCTCCCGCATCCGCTTCCACCGCGATCAACGCATCCACAACGACATCGATCGTCGCAGTGCACCCGCCGGCATCGGTGACGACGAGAGAATAGTTTCCCGGCAGGAGTGAGCCAAGATCCTCATCCGCAGAAGTGAACTGATCGGGACCCTGCCAGCTTGTGCTGTAGGGAACCGTTCCGCCGGAGATCGTGATCGCGATCGATCCATCGGGAGCTGTCGCACAACTGGCGGCTTCCACCTGATCGACGTTGATCGTGATCGGCCCGGGATCCATTATGGTGAGGACCAATGTGGTATCGCACCCGTTCTGGTCCGTGATCGATACGGCGTATTCGCCCGCACAGAGCTGGCCGGCATTCGGCGTACCCTGGCCCGTTCCAGGCTCAGGCGACCACACATACGTTAACGGCCCCGATCCACCCGAGACCATCAGGTCGATGCTTCCGTTGCATTCATCGGAACATTGGATACCCGCGATCGTGGCGGTGGCATCTAGCGGCACGTAGGGTTGTATACTGAAGTCGATCGTGGTGTCACAACCTGCCGCGTTCGTGATGGTGACGCTCCAGTTGCCAGCGCAAAGCCCGCCCGCCTGATCAGTTCCCTGCCCTGTCGAAGGTTCGGGGCTCCACGTGTAAGTAAATGGGCCGACACCGGAAGCGGTTGCAACTGCGCTACCATCGCATGGCCCGTTGCAGGTCTCGCCGGTGAAGGAAATGGCCGCGCCGATCGGCACCGGTGCGCCGATGGTGAAGGCCGTATCGATCGCACAGCCGTTCGCATCGATCACTTCCACGGAATAATTACCCGCACACAGGTTGAAGATCGAGGTCACATCCTGCGCGATAACGCCGGCATCGCCGATCCATTCGATTTCGTACGGGCCACTTCCACCGTTCACCTGGATCGCGGCCGTGCCATCACAATCGCTGGTACAGAGCTGATCGGAGGTGGTAAGATCCAATTCGATCACCGCTGGATCGATAAGTTGCACCGAACCGTTGGTGGTACAGCCGTTCGCGTCGGTAAGCGTGAATGACCATGATCCGGCGCACAAGCCCGTGGCCGTGAACACACCTTGTCCGTTCGGTGGCACCGGCGACCAATCGATCGCATACGGTCCTGTTCCGCCACTGGCCACGATCTCGATCGAACCATCGCACGCCGCATTGCAGGTAACAGGAGTCACGATCGATGTGGCGACCAATTCGATCGCATCATCGATCGTGAAGGGAACATCGATGCTGCAGCCCGATCCATCCGTTATGGTCACCGTGTAATTCCCAGGACAAAGGCCCGAAACACTCGGTGTTCCCTGGCCTACCGGCGGCGCGGGTTGCCAATCATAGGTGTAATTGCCCGATCCACCGGACGGTACCACGTTCGCTTCACCATCACATCCGCCAAAACAACCTGGTGCTATGGTGGTCACGTTGGCGATTATTGGATCCGGTTCCGAGACCAGGGCGGTATCGATGGCCACGCAGCCGTTCGCATTGGTCACCATCGCATAGTACGTTCCGGCACACAGATCCGAAAGCGTGAACGCATCGTTCGCGATCGTATCGGCGATGGAATTGAACCATGCGATCGAGCAATCCGGAAGCCCGCAATCAAATGAAAGTATTGCGGTACCATCGCAGATCCCCGGACAACTCGTGATGCTTCCGTTCACTCCGATCACCTCGGCATCCACATCGCTCACCGGAACAAGCTGCGTCGCTTCACATCCGTTGGCATCCACAACGAGCACCATGTAGATACCAGCGCAAAGGCCGCTCACCTGCGGATCGGTGCCGAAGATGTTCGACCCAGCGAACCATGAATACGCGTACGGTGCAACGCCACCGCTCACGGTCACTTCCGCTGTTCCGCTGCATGCTCCGCACGCGCTCGTAACAGCGTTCGTAGTGAGTACGAGCGCATCAGGCGCAGCCAATGTCCATGTCTGTGTAACGGTGCAGCCAGAAACATCGGTTACCGCAAGTGAATAGTCGCCGGCGCAAAGTCCGGCGGCATTCGCAGTGCCCTGGCCGATCGCGGGTTCCGGCGACCACAAGAACGTGAATGGCCCCGATCCGCCGGTGACGATCACCGAAATGCTTCCATCGCAATCCGAAACGCAATCATTGTCCATCACCGTTGCTGCAAGAGCGATCGGTTGTGGATCGGTGATGATCACGGTGATCGTGGTATCGCATCCCGATCCATCGGAGATCAACACATCATATTCCCCGGCGCACAATCCTGTGGCATCCGGAGTGCCCTGTCCGGCACCAGGCTCGGGATCCCATGTGTACGTGAACGCGCCAGGACCGCTCACTGCGACCGAAGCAGAACCATCGCACGCGCCCGAACAGCCGATCGGAACCGAGTTGACATCGATCTCAAGCACAATGGATGGAGTGATCGAAGCTGATGCGACACTGGTGCAACCCGATCCGTTGGTCACCTGCACATAGTACATGCCCGCGCAAAGGCCATCGACTTGGAGCAGATCCTGGGCGATCACGGTGCCTAGCGTATCGCTCCACACAGTGGTGCATGGCGGCAGCGAACAATTGAAACTCACACCCACCGAACCATTGCAATCGGTGGAACATGCGATCACCCCATCGATCGGTGTGATCTCTTCGGCATCGTTGTCCGGTACGATCACGTTGAGTTGCGCCGAACATCCGTTCGTATCCGTTACCAGCACCACGTATAGACCGCCGCACAGGCCGGTGAGCGACTCGCCCGTTCCCACCACGGTATTCTGTTGGGACCATTCGATGTTAAAAGGAGCGCTTCCACCGGAGACGATCACCGCAGCCGTTCCATCACAATCGGGACAGGTGCTGGCCGTGACCGAAGCGCTCAATTGCAGCGTTTGGATCGGATCGATGGTGAACACCTCCTGGATCGAACAGCCGTTCGCGTCCAACACCGTCAAGGCATACGTGCCGGCACACAAACCTGTGACTTCACCATCCGGTCCGGCAGGGAGCGGCGGCGACCAGCTATATGCATACGGTGCTTCGCCGCCGGAAACCTGCGGCGCGATCGATCCATTACAATCGCCGGCGCAGGAGACACCGGTGATCAGCGGATCGGTCACGATCGGATCCGGCGCACCGATCGAGACCGGGAGCTCGGTGATGCATCCGGCCGCATCGAGGATCTGCACCGTGTAATCGCCCGCGCAAAGTCCCGAAACAATATTCGAACCCTGGCCTGATCCAGGCGCGGGATCCCAGGTGAAGATGAACGGCGGATCGCCTCCGCTTACCGCGATGCTCGCCGATGCATCACAAACGAATGGACAACTTTCCGCATTAGTGCTTACGGTGGCGACCAGGCTCGAAGGATCCACCACGTTCACCTGCTCGATCGCAACACACCCCGATGCATTCGTCACCACCGCGAAGTATGCACCATCGCAAAGCCCGGTGACCGTATCCACAAAAATGCCGAGATCGGTGCCAGCCGGATCGCTCCAGGCGATGGTACAAGGCGGATCGCTGCAGGTGAAGTTGATGGCCGCAGTACCATCGCAGATCCCCGGACATGAAGTGATGCCGTTCACCGCGAAAACATCCTCCGCGTCGGGATCGATGATCGGCACGGCCTGGGATACCGTGCAGCCGTTCGCATCCGTAACATTGATCACGTACAGGCCTGCGCACAGATTGGCCGCGGTATCAGCAGTGCTCACGATGTTCCCTGCCGGATCCACCCATTCGATGGAATACCCAGGCACACCGCCAATAATGCTCACCGACGCGGAGCCGATGCATTGCTGGCATTCGCTCGGCGTGGTGTTGAGCGTGAGTTCGATCTCATTCGGTTTGAAAACGTCGTGGGAGAAGATCACATCACAACCATTGGCATCGATCACCTGCACCAGGTAATTTCCCATGCAAAGCCCTGTCGCGATCAAGGAGCCCTGCCCTTCCGGTGGAACCGGTGACCAGAACACCTGGTATGGCGGAACACCGCCGGATGGCACAACCACGATACTTCCATCGCAGAAGCCATGGCACAGCGCATCGGTCACTACCGCATTGTCACTGATCGGATCGGGAGCTGTGATCTCCACACTATCAACCACCACACAACCCGCCGCATCGGTGATCTGCACAGAAACGGTCCCTGCACAGAAACCCGTTGCGGAAGCAGTGCCCTGCCCAGTCGCTGGTGCGGGCGACCAGAGATAGGTATATGGCGCGACACCGCCGGAGGGCGCTGCTGTGGCGGTTCCATCACATGTGTTCGCGCATGTAGCCGAAGTCGCGCTTAGCCCTGATTGGATCGTGATGTTCGGATCGATGATGAATGCGATCGTGGTATCACAACCATTGCCATCGATCACCTGCACCGAATACGCCGTGCCAGCACAGAGATCGGTAACGGCGTTCGTTCCCTGGCCATTGATCGGATCCGGTGACCAAATGATCGTATGGGTTCCTGTGCCGCCCGCGATCGCCACGGAAGCACTACCGGTGCAAGGGCCCGTACAACTTTCATCGTTAACGACCAGATCGATGTCCAGAGGCGATGGTGCCACAAGATTGAAGCTGATCAATGTGTCGCATCCCAACGCGTCTGAAACCTGCACCTGCCATGCTCCTGCACAAAGCCCCGTAGCCGTGGCCGTTGACTGGCCGTTCGCAGGTTCTGGGATCCATATATATGAGTACGGTTCAATTCCATTGGAAACGGTCACTGTTGCCGAGCCATCACATCCATCGTAGCAAACCGGCGGGGTCGTGGCAAGATCGATCCCCAATGCCTGTTGATCCAGAATATCGAAGACCACGGTCGTATCACAACCTCCGGCATCGGTGATCAAAACGGACCATTGACCCGGACAAAGGCCGGTGGCCGAAGGTGTTCCCTGGCCCGAAGGAGGAACAGGAGCCCAGATGTAGGAATACGGTGCGACACCGCCTGTCGGTGCCACTGTGGCCGATCCATCGCAAGGACCATTGCAGGTCTCATTCGTTGAAGTGCTGTTCGGCGTGATCGGATCGGGCGCGACCAGATCGAACGTGATCAGCGTATCGCACCCGAGCGCATCCGAAACAACTACGCTCCAGATACCGGCACAAAGTCCGGATGCGGCTGGCGATCCCTGACCAACAGGTGGCCCCGGCGACCATACGTAAGTATACGGAGCCTGTCCGCCTGACGCTGTGATCGTGATCGTACCATCGCAGGAAGAAGCGCAGGACGGGTCATTGGAGGTCGCGGCCACATCAATGCCTGGCGGTTCGCTCAGATCGAAGTTGAGATCCGCGATGCAGCCTGAAGCATCCGTCACGGTCACGGTATATGATCCACTGCACAGGTCCGTTGCGGTTTCCGTGCCATCACCATTGATCGTCCCCGGCCCCCATGCGATCGAATAGGGCAATGTTCCACCAGCGATCGTGATGGTCGCCGATCCGTCACACAGACCGGTACAGGTAGGCGATCCCAGATCGAATTGCGTGGTGATCGGATCCGGGTCGTCCACCACTATTGCGATCGTGGTATCACATCCTGCGGCATCCGCGATCAACAGGGAATAATTACCCGGACAAAGACCTGAAACGGATGGCGTTCCCTGTCCCGCGCCAGGCGCGGGTGTCCATGTAAAGGAATAGGGCGCTGTTCCACCGGAGGCTGTCACATCAACGATCCCATCGCATTCACCGGCGCACGTGGCTGGTGTGATCACCAGATCGGCGGCGAGCACCTCCGGTGCAAGGATCTCGAACGTGAACGTGCTATCACAGGCTCCAGATGCGATCGTCACGTTCCATATTCCGGCGCAAAGACCCGAAACGGTGGAAGTACCTGCACCTACAGGTGGAACTGGCGACCATGTGTATGTATACGTTCCATTGCCTCCGGTGGGTGAAAGTGCGATCGAACCCGTGCATTCATCGGCACACAGCAGATCGCTCAGGGTCGCGCCTGGATCGATCGGCACGGGAGCATCGATCGTGAAGGAGATCGTTGTGTCACAGCCGAGCGCATCGGTGATGGTCAACGTAAGATCCTGCGGACAAAGTCCCGTTGCGTTGGCCGTACCCTGCCCTGCCCCCGGCTCCGGTGACCATGCATAGCTATACGGTGCCGTGCCGCCACTCACCACAGCAGTGGCAGATCCATCACAAATGCCCGGGCAACTTGCGGGATCGGATTGCAGATCCACCACGAGTGGCGCCGCATCATCGATCACCACATCCAGAGAGAACGTGCAGCCGTTCGCGTCGGTCACCACCACGTTCCAGCTACCGGCACAGAGGCCTGCGACCGATCCGCTGCCCTGGCCGATCGCGGGCTCGGGTGACCAATTGAACGCATAACCAGCAACGCCGCCGCTCACCACAAGATCCACCGATCCATCGCACGCACCGCTGCAGGTCACATCTTCACTCGATGCGGTGACGATCAACGGATCGGGCTCCATGATCGAGAAGGTCACCAGCGTATCACAGCCGTTCGCATCCGTGATCAGCAGGTCGTACGATCCGGCGCAAAGCCCTTCCGCTTGTGCCGTGCCCTGACCGATCGGCGGCGCGGGTGTCCATAGGAAAGTGTAGGGCGCGGTGCCACCCGCAGGTGAAGCATTCGCCGTACCGTCGCAATCGCCTGCGCAATTGATATCGGTCGAAGAAAAGCCTGGATCCAGTGGCGGAGGCGCATCGATGTTGAACACAATAGTGGTATCACAACCTGCGGCATCGGTGATCAATACATCGATGGTACCCGCACAAAGACCACCGATCAGTGGTGTTCCCTGGCCGTTCGGCGGTGCCGGAGTCCAGAAATAAGTGAAGCCGGGCGTTCCTCCGGAAACGGATAATGAGATCGATCCATCACACGAATTGGAACAGGAAGCATCAATGACCAACGATCCCACATCGATCGGATCCGGTGCACCGATCACCACGGAGATCAACGTGTCGCAACCCGAGGATCCATCGGTGATCAGTATCGTGTAGGAGCCTTCACATAACCCGGTCGCGGCGCTCGTGCCCTGGCCTGAGCCTGGTTCAGGATCCCACGCGAATGAGAACGGTCCCGGACCAGACATGCCGATCGAAGCGGAACCGTCGCAGGAAGCGGCACAGGTCGCATCAGCGGAGACCACCGAAGCCTCGATCGGTGGTGGTTCATCGATCACGAAGGCGATGGTGGTATCACAACCGTTCCCATCGGCGATAGTTACGCTCCAATTTCCAGCGCACAATCCACTTACAGCGTTCGTTCCCTGTCCTGCCGCTGGCGCGGGCGTCCATGCGTAGTTGAATGTTCCGGTACCGCCCGTGGGTGCCACCTGGGCCGATCCATCACATACGTTGTAACAGCTCGCGCCACTGAAAGTGAGGTTGGGAATGATCGGCTGTATGTTGAAGAAGAACGATGTATCGAACGTACATGCGTTCGCATCGGTGATCAGCAAGGTGTTCAAGCCCGCGCATAGTTCGAAGAAGGCCGAATTCGTTCCGGCGCCATTGTTCCAATCGTATGTATGCGGCGAAACCCCGCCCACGGCAAGCGCAGTGCGGCTTCCATTGCAAACATCGGCGCATGTGGGCGGCGTACCCTGCCCGAAGAAGATCACACCGAGCGGTGCCGGTTCCGAAACGTTCACCGAAGCAGGGCATGAAATGCCCTGGCCCAGATCGGTCACGATCACGATCTGCGGACCACCGCAGGCGGAATTCCACGTCGCCGATGGCGGCCCACTGTTCAGCCATTGGTACGTGAACGGGCCGACGCCGCCGCTAACGCTCACCGTAACCGAACCGTTGCATACACCGCGGCAAGTGACCCCAAAACCATTGTAGTTGCTCACAAGCGTGGCGTTGATGATGAAGGGTGTCTGGCCCGGGCCGGTACCGCACACGTTCATGTCGCGCGAACCGGCTTCCGCCGCGTTGGGGATCCTCCAGTCGTCCAGATCGCCATCGATGATCAATGCGGAATTACCAGGCTCAACGAATTCGTTCAAGTGTTGCTGCGCGGGACGTTGGGAAAGCTGAACCGCACCATCGTTCGCGATCAACCTTTTCGCACCATCGCCACTGAAGTGAAGCTCCTGCGCCTTGATGGAACTCGCGTTGCCGATCAACGTTCCCTTCTTCAGTTGCAGTTCCGAACCGATCACCAGATCGCTCAGCACCGACCAGCTGGCATCACCATCGAACGAAACGTTGCCGCTCACGATCGTACCTCGCAGGTCGATCTCGTGTCCACCCTGGCGCGCGATCAATCTTTTCTCCCCGGAATGGGACCAGGTGACGGTGCCGTTCATTAGCCAGGATCCACCGATGTTGAATTCCCCGCCACCGGCGATCGTGACCGCAGCGATCGATGCATCGATCGAAAGATCCCTGCACCACGCGACATCAGTTACAACGATCGAAATATCCTGCGATGGACGGATGATCACATCCTCACCCGCGCGTGGGATCGCAGCACCGCCGGGACCATCTTCAGAAAGGCTCCAATTCGTGCGATCCGCCCAATTCCCATCACCACCGATCCAATACTTGTTCTGCGCGATCGCCACGGAACATGCCCCGGCAAGGAGCAGCGCCACGATCGGCCTGAGCAGGAAGGTCATTTGCATTTGGTTCGTGCGTTCTATTCGAATGCCGGACAACTGATCATTCTTCTGCCTCCATCCTCTCTTCCACAAGGCGTGATCCCCAGAACGAACTCATGTGTGTTCGCGCTGGAAAGCCGCAGTTTCGAAGTGGTGATATCATAACTGTATCCCACCTGTATGTACTTCAGGAGCGTGATCCGCATCAGCAATGTGAATGCATCACCGCCACGCAATCCCACGCCGAGCGCGAGCGTGCGGTTCCATTCCGCCATGGCGTTCACATCCATGGCGAGCGGTGATCCGCCGGACTTCTTGATCAGCGTGCTCGGGATCACCACCATCTTCGGCCCGAACTTGTAGCGGTAGCCACCGCTGATCATGAAATGCCGCGACAATCTGGCCTGCTGGCCGATCCCTTCCATGCGGTTGCCCAACGCGTTGTGAAGCGAAAGACCCGCCCAGGCGTTGCGGTTGTACCACCAGATGCCCGGTGTGATATCAGGCACGATCAACACCGAAGACCTTGAATCCAGCGCGGGATCGTTGAACTCCGTGGCGATCACATTGCCCACATCGAACTTCATCTGTTGCACGCCGGCGAATGCACCGAACGCGAGGTACGTATCCTCCATCACCTGGATGTGGTACGCGTAGGCGAGCAGGAAACGTGAATAACCCCAGTTGCCGGCATTGTCCGCTTCGGCAAAGGCACCGATGCCGTGACGGTTGGACATGTAAGGCCGGCGCTTCGATCCGATCATGCCATGCAAACTTGCCCAGCCGGTGCGCGGCGCACCTTCGAAATTCATCCATTGCTGGCGCACTCCCAATCGCACATCGAGGCATTCCTTACTACCGGCCACAGCGGGATTCACGCTGAAATGATTGAACACGTATTGCGTGTACTGCGTAAGCTGCTGCGCACGCACGTCGGCCATGCACAAGGCGATCAGGGTGAAGGTGACCAGCCACCTCATCGCACGATGGAGATGAAGCCCGTGTAAGGCGGCGACTGCCCCTCGAGCTGGTTCAACTGGATGTGGTAGTAATAGGTAGCGTCCGGCAACCGGGCGCCATCCGCGGTACCATCCCATGGCTCACGGTAGCCCGTGCTGTTGTAGATCCGTTGACCCCAACGATCGAAGATGAGCACCTCGGCACCGGGATAATCATCGATCCCGGGGATTAGCCATAGGTCATTGATCCCATCCCCGTTCGGGGTGAACGTGTTCGGTGGTACGATCCTGCGGATCACCTCCACATTCACCTGGTCGGTGTGCACGCAGCCGTTCCCGTCGGTGATGGAGACCGTATATGTGGTGGTGCTTACCGGCGAAGCGATCGGATCGCTGATGTTCACATCGCTCAACCCCGAGGCCGGTGACCACACTGGATCGGTGCCACCCTCCACGTTCAGTTGCGTGCTCTCGTTGACACCGATCTGTACATCTTCGCTCACCAGTATGTCCACTCCAAGTACATCGGCTCCAGGTCCGCCCACCTCGATCTGGAAATCGCATTGCGCCGATCCGCTCTCGCCTGTCTCACCGGCCACCACGATCCAGTAATTGGTCTCCGGCGCGAGCGCTCCAGCGGTGATGGTTATCGCATTGCCACCGAACTCGCAGTTATCCACCACGGTGAATTGCGCTGGATCGCAGGACCCGTCACCGGCGAGTATCACCGCTGAAAGTTCATCGCCCACACCGGCGATGGCAGGACAGTCGATCCCCGAGACTTCCACCGAGACCGATCCACCCACACTGTTCGTGGTGAAGGAATACCAAAGCATGTGATCTGTGGGCTGGCATTGATTGGGGATCGAATTCACTACACCGGAATTGTTGCCGGACATGGATTGCTGTGCGCACAATTGGGCGGCGGCGGCGCAATCCACGTTGGTGGGTTGTGCCGCCGTGGCCAGCACCTGCAGTAGCATGATCAGTGCGAAAAGAGATCTGAACATGAATTGAAATTACGCCACAGCACCGGCTACAGATCCGGCCACGCCGAAGGTAGAAGCGGCGATGTTCGCCTGCCGGAACGGCCGATCCATTTTCACACAGGGTTCTGTTGAGCGATCGGTTTAACGCGGATCTAACATCGCCACAGCGATCCATAACACATCCTTAACCGATCGAAAAGAAGCACGCAAGAAGTCAACGGGAGCTTTGCCCTGCGATCCTCCATGACCTCATGAAACACCTGCCGATACTGATCCTTCTCCTGCTTCAAGCTCTTTCGGTCCATGCGCAAAAAGGCATGATCAGTGGTACGGTGATCGGTCCCGAAGCCGGGCAGCTCGTAACGATGCCGTTCGTTAACGTGGTGATCAAAGGCACATCGATCGGCGCCACGACCGATCTTGATGGAAGGTTCAGTTTCGAAGCAGATCCCGGCGATCATGTGCTCCAGGCCAGCTTCGTGGGTTTCGAACCCGCGGAACAAGCGGTGAAAATTTCCGCCGGTGGATCGGTGAACGTGGATCTTCAGTTACGCGCGCAAAGCATCGCACTGAAGGAATTCGAAGTGACCCATGCGGTGGATCGTGAACGCGAGACCGTTCTGTTGATGGAACGAAAGGCATCCACCCAGCTTGTGCAGACCATCGGTGCGCAGGAACTGAAGCGGAAGGGTGCGTCGCATGTGGCGGAAGGTGTACAGAAGGTGGTGGGCGTTGGCACGATCGGTGGACGCCATATCGTGGTGCGCGGCCTGGGCGATCGTTACAACTCGGCCTACCTCAACGGCCTT
>JAEYYE010000243.1 GCA_023430945.1 Bacteroidota bacterium | reverse complement strand
GGGTTTGATCGATTGGATGCGCACCGTGATGGGCGAGAAACATTTCAACATCAACCCACAGGACCTGGATCTGTTCACCGTGGTGGATACGCCGGAAGAAGCGGTGGAATGCATCAACAGCTTCTATTCGAAGTACATGTTGAAGCCGAATTTCTAGGCGATTCTCGATCGGGATCTCTTCGGCTTGTTATTTCAAGCTCAGTCTCTTTTCAGGGGTCGGAGTTGCTTTTATCTCGTGGAACAACCGTAATATTATCATCCGAGGCAACCGGGTGCGTCTTATTATGGAATTCCCCTTCCCATGCGATCATTGATCATCATTCTTACTATGCTTCTTGGTTCAACCGTCGACCCATGCCAGGCCATCACCTGGTGCGAACCTGGTACAGAGTGGAAATTCCACCTTTATGATATCAACATTGACAGGATCAGGACCTACACGTACACGAATGACGTGCTAATTGATGGCCATAATGCCAAACAGATCACTAGGGTCGACTCAGGATATGATACCGGGATCATGCATACATATCTTGAGAATAATGTCGTCTACCAAAGGATGGGGCCAAATAATTGGGATACTCTCTACTACTACGGCGAGGTAGGCGATAAATGGTATCCCTTAACTACTGAAAACACCGGTTGCGATCATCCGGTGGGAATGGTGACGATCATGGAAGTTGACAGCATTTATATAGGGAACGATCTTATCGGCAGATGGCGGTTATCATATATAAATTCTCTTGGTAATAATTATTCGTTCTTCATGTACGATCGGTTCGGAACGTTGGATCTTCGGATCGACCCGTACAATTGCAGCGCTGTTGTGGAGTATTTTTGGACGTACTTCCTTCATTACACCGATCCAGACATCACCTTAACGACCTGGCCAACTTCTTCGGTCAGTCTTCAACTCAAGGCATTTCTTGATGGTCCATTCGATCTTGCACAGAACAGGATGATCGATAGCCTTCGGACCGCCGATCTTATTCCAACCGCACAACCCTACTCGGTTTTAGCCCATTGGGGTATGGAAACCTTGAACGACAGCTTACTTTTTGTGGAAGGCGACAATGCCATAGTGGACTGGGTATTGGTGGAACTGCGGGCTGCAGCGGATCCTTCCAGCATTATACAAAAACGTGCTTTCTTGATCCAACGAGATGGGGATATCATTGATATCAACAGGAATAACGTATTGAAATTCCACGCTGTTCCGATCGGGAATTACCACATTACAATTCGCCATCGGAACCATTTGGGGATCATGACCGCAACGCCAGTCTACTTGAACGCGAATAACACGTTCCTTGACTTTACTCTTGCCGCTACACCTACTTACGGGAACAATGCGCGCAAGGTCTATCCGGCGGTAACAACGATGTGGTCAGGTAATTCAACAGCCGATCACATGGTCCGGTATACAGGTTCAGCAAATGATCGCGATCCCATCTTGCTCCGGATCGGTGGCATTATTCCGACATCTGCGGCCGCAGGCTATTATCCGGAAGATCTGAACATGGACGGTATAACGCGATATACCGGAGCCAGCAATGATCGCGATCTGATCCTACAGAACATCGGCGGTATAATTCCGACCAACACCTTGTATCAGCAGATCCCTTGATCAACATCTGTGGATTAAAGTTCCACCTGCTCGATAGGAACTGATTTTCTGATCGGTAATAGAACATTCCAGCCGATCCCGGCGTTCTTACGAAATGCGCCTCGGTTACGCCTGCATCAATCTTTCTCTTGCCGATCAAAAGGTGCAGGTGAACCGATCGATGATGAAGCGCACATTCCTTGAAAAAGGGATCGCATATGCCTCATCACTTGCGCTGGCGAATTTCCAGGATCTGGAAAAGGTGATCGATTGGAACATTGCGCATAAGATCCATTTGTATCGCATGAGCTCTGATATGATCCCCTGGATGAGCGAATATGAACTCTCTGATCTGCCAGACTTTCCTGTGGTCGCAAAGACATTGAAGCGGATAGGGAAAAAGGTGAAGAAGCATGATCTGCGCCTCACGTTCCATCCGGGGCCGTTCAACATTCTTGCATCGAATTCCGAGCGTGTGATCACCAATACGATCAAGGAACTTCGCCAGCATGGCGAGATCATGGATCTGCTGGACCTGCCGCGGACATCCTTTGCCAAGATCAACATCCATGTAGGCGCTGCATATGGCGACAAAAAAGCAGCGCTGGAGCGTTTCGCGGAGAATTTCCAACTCCTACCCACGATCGTTCGTGATCGGTTGACGATCGAGAACGACGATAAGGTGAACATGTTCAGTGTTCGCGATCTGCTGTGGCTTCATGAACGGACCGGCATACCGATCGTTTTCGATCATTTCCATCATACGTTCTGCACCGGCGGCCTTTCCGAGGAAGAGGCGTTGAAAAGCGCGATCGGCACCTGGCCCGATCGGATCGTACCGATCGTGCACTACTCGAGTTCACGGAAATTGCACGAGGATGCCACTGCTGGCGCCACTTCACACGCCGATCACATCCACAGCCCGATCGAACTATACGGGCAACACGTGGATGTGATGCTCGAAGCGAAGGCGAAGGATCTCGCCGTGCTCACGTTCAGGAAGATGAACGGTCCGTTGAGCAGCATGGCTTGAGCCGGTCCTTTTCGGGATCGCAGGATCGATCTCGCCGAAGATCCCTACATTGCATCATGCCTTTTCGATCACGGAAAGCACTACTTTCCATCTGTTCCGCAGTGATGCTTATTTCGCCTTTGGCGGCGCAGGAATTGATCTATAATGGCGATCTGGAGATCCATACGCAGCTGCCCAACGGCATAGCGCAATGGAATTATTGTTCAGGCTGGACCAACTCCGGAAGTCCTACGGCCTCGCCTGATTATTTGCATCTGCAGGGATCGGGATCGGTGCAGTTGCCGAACTCGGTCTTCGCCAACATAATGCCGTATTCAGGCTCGGCGATCCTCGGTTTCGCAGCGATCCATAATTCCACGATCGATTTCAGGGAATACCTGTCCACCCAATTGGTGGCGCCCATGCAGGCAGGCCAGAGCTACACGGTGTCCTTCTTCATTTCCAATGGAAGCTCCGGCCAGTATTGTACCGGTGCGGTGGACCATATTGGTGTGACAATGTCCGTGGGCCCATTGGTACAGACCCTTGACCTGCCCCTCGGTGGAACGCCACATTATGAGATCCCAGGAACGGTCTGGCATTTGAACTGGCAGCAATATTCCTTCACTCTGGTTGCCGATCAGCCTTACACGCATTTCACGATCGGGAATTTCTTCAGTGATGCCTCCACCAATGTGACTTCCATGGGCGCTTCGAACAATTGTGCCTACTACATGGTGGACAGCATCTCGATCCAGCCATCGAACAGTTACGTGACCGGGAATACAACGATCTGCTTGGGTGAAAGCACCACCTTGATCGGAACCACCGGCGAGAGCCATGCATGGGCACTCGCCAGCGATCCCAATGTATTGATCTCCACCAACGATTCACTCGTCATCAGCCCGGATGAGACCACTTCCTACATCTACTACGGTCCAGATACATTGACGATCACGGTTGAACTCATTACACCGCCACAAGTGCAACTGGGCAACGATACCAGCTTCTGCATCGGTGGCTCCATCATGCTGGATGCGACCCAGCCGGATGTGGCATATCTATGGAACGATGGTTCCACGGCAGCCACATTGAGCGCAAGCGATGCCGGTGAATATTGGGTTGAAGTGAGCAACGTATGCGGTGCGGCTTCGGATACCATCTCGATCGATCCCATTATGCCGCCGATCGTGGATCTGCCCGACGATACAACATTGTGCGAAGGAGCGACCCTGCAACTTGATGTCACCAATGCGGGATCGAATTACCTGTGGAACGACGGTAGCACTTCCGCCGATCATGCGGTCGTATCGCAAGGTCCGGTCTCCGTGATCGTTTCGAACGCCTGCGGAAATGTTTCGGACAGCTTTTTCGTGTCGTTCGAAACGATACCGCAAGTGCAACTTGGCAACGACACGGCCATCTGCCTCAACAGTATGATCGTGATCCAGTTGGCCGAGGTCTACGAGCTGGTCACGTGGCAGGATGGGTCAGGCGGAACATCATTCACGATCACCGTACCGGGAAACTATTCCGTGATCGTATCGAACGTGTGTGGATCGAATACTGATTCCATCAACGTGAGCGAACTACCTCCCTTCGAGATCGACCTGGGTGATGATCTTTCGATCTGCCCAGGCACCGAGATCATCCTCTATGCGGATCCCGCGATCGGAACAACGCTTTGGTCCAATGGTGTAACTGGCGCTGCGATGATCGTTGATTCACCCGGTACGTATTGGGCGGATCATTTCCATCCGTGCGGTGCAAGCACCGATACGATAAGCATCACCTCAGCCGTATGCGAACCGATGCTGGAAATGCCGAACATCTTCACACCGAATTCCGACGGTTCGAACGAATTGTTCCTTCCGATCATCATGGAGAACCTGGGCAACCCCGTATTGATGGTCTTCAACAAATGGGGCATGCCCATGCTGGACGCACAGACACTTTCCGCAGGTTGGAACGGCCGGCACAATGGCGAGCCATGCCCTGAAGGCACGTATTATTGGATCGTTCAATACAATGCGGCGGACGGCCCCCGATCGGAGCGCGGCCACCTTACCCTGCTTCGCTGAAATAGCAGGTTCGTCGATCGGCCGGGCTACTCTCAACAAATAGCTGTTGACAGATGCACGGCCGCACCGGAAAGTAAGCGGAGCAGTGCGGATACTTTTGGACGCAGCACAGATCGTGCGATGCAACAATCATCCTTGCACCCATGCTGAACCAACTGGTAGTCCTGGTGAATTTGATCGGACTGTTCTTCATCGACGCCTTTCTTCTCGCCGACATCAGTATAACGCAGAACCTTCCCGCGACGATGGAAGCCGGCAGCGAGATCCGCGTTACCGTTACGGTGAACAAGGCCGATCTCGCCGGGTTCGCGAAGCTGCAGTTCGATCTTCCACCGGGCCTGAGCGCAAACGCGATCGATACCAAGGGTGCTTCGTTCACCTTCGCGGACAACAAGGCGAAGTTCATCTGGATGTCGCTTCCCTCCTCCCCCACCTTCAAGATCACGTATACACTTTCCGCGAGCGACCAGGCCAGCGGTCCGGTCACGATCAACGGACGGCTGTCCTACATCGAGAACAATGAACGCCAGACGTATGAAATGCCGCCGGCCACGATACAGGTGAACGGCGCAGGAAATATCGCCAGCAACACGGTGACCGATGATCCGGCGGCCGATGATGTGGTAAGCGCCGCGGGAGGCGCACCCGCACGCAACGTACCGGTGGCGGTGATCGACAACCTGAGCGGCGTTCCACCGGTGCAAGGTCTCGGCGGTGTGAGCGCTTCACGCAAGATCATTCCCGTGAGCGCTGTGGAAATGCAGGTGGAGGTGACCGTGAGCAAAGGCGACATCCGCGGGTTCGGAAAGCTGCAGGAAACGATCCCCGCAGGTTTCACGGCGATCGAAAGCACCAGTGAGGACGCGATCTTCACCGCACAGGACCGGATCGTGAAGTTCGTGTGGCTGAGCCTTCCCGCCAAGAGCGAATTGAAAGTGGTCTATCGCCTGCGCGGAAATGAGAACATGCACGGCGAATTCAAGGTGGATGGCGAATTCGGCTATCTGCTGAACGATGAGACACAGCGCGCCGTGGTGGGCACATCCGTGTTCTTCATCGGCCAGAAGGCGCTGGATGCGATCGCCCAGGATGAGCAGAAGCTCGACACGCAGGAGAAGGACGAAACAAGCCTGCAGGTACCTGAGAAGCCGAAGGTGGAACCAAAGGAGGTGGAGGAACACATCACGCCGAAAGAGGAACCTGTAGTAGCGGAGAAGCCCAAGTCCTCGCCAGTGATCAGCGGCCCTGAAAAAGGCATCACCTACAAGGTGCAGATCACCGCAGCTCATCGTGAAGTGGGCAAGCCGTACTTCGCCGCGCGCCACAAGTACAAGGGCGATCTCAGCATCGAGCGGCACGAAGGCTGGATCAAATATGTGACCGGCCGCTTCGCAGATTACAAGCAGGCCCGCGATCAGCGCCAGGCATTCGTGCAGGCCGGCCACAACTTCCCCGGTCCGTTCGTTACCGCCTACAACAATGGCGATCGGATCACCGTGCAGGAAGCCCTTCTGATCAGCAACCAGAAATGGGTACAGTAGCCTGATCCATGCGTACCATGTGCGGATCCGATCGCAAGCGCCCGCCACGTGCGGGCTTTGCGCATTCCGCCTGGATCGTATTGCTCACGCTTTCCGCAGCGCAGCTCCCCGCACAGATCGATACCACCGCTGTTCCTTCCACAGGCAGCACCGGCTTGAGACCGACCTTCGGCCTTGGTGCCGGCATGTTCGCTTTCCATGGGGATGTGGGCCGCGATCATGCCGATCACAATCCGCTGGTTACTCGCTTCGGTTTCGAATTGCGCGCCAGCACACCGATCAATCCATGGCTCGAAGGCAAACTGTACGCCTTGCACGGACGGCTCGGAATGAACGAACGCAGCCCGGAACGTAACCTCAATTTCGAATCGCGCATCACCATCGGTGGTTTCCAGCTGCAGTACAATTTCCATCATCTGCTGAACCCCGGTCGCCGCGTTGAGCCTTTCGTTTCACTGGGTTTCGAATCGGTGGAATTCCTTTCCAAGACCGATCTGTACGACAGCCGCGGCCGTGCGTACAATTATTGGAGCGATGGAACGATCCGCGATATCCCAGAGAATTCGGTGAACGCCGGCGAAGCGGTCATCATCCAGCGCGACTACACGTACGAGAGCGATGTGCGCGAATCAAATCCCGATGGTTTCGGCAAGTATGCTGAACGCACATGGGCCGTTCCCGTGGGGATCGGCGCGCGCATGGATCTCGGCGGTGGTTTCGATCTGCGTGTGGGCACAACCATGCACTACACGTTCAGCGACCTGGTGGATGGGGTGACCGATGCGAGCAATGATCAGCGGCGTGGCGATGCCCGCAACGATCGTTTCATGTATTCGTCCTTCTCCGTAGGCTACGCGATCCCACTTGAAATGAAGTCGCGCAGACCAAGGAACAAGGTACCGGCACTCGATACCGAACAGCTCGATCTGATCGTTTACCGCGATGATCAGGACAACGATGGAGTACCCGACTACCAGGACAGGTGCCCGCACACACCGGCCGGGGTGAAGGTCGATCTGAACGGTTGTCCGCTGGATGGTGATGCCGATCGCGTACCCGATCACAGGGATGATGAGGCCGGCACTGAACTCGGTGCGTTCGTGAGCCAGCGCGGCGTAACGCTCACCGACGAGGACCATCTGCTCGCATACATGCACTATATCGATTCCGGCGTGGTGAACATGGAACACAGCCGCCGCGAATCGTTCGGTCCGCTGCCCGATAGGAAACCCGCGCCCAGGCGGGTGTACGTGGTGAAGGTGGGCACCCAGGTGGAAGGCATCAGTGAAGACCTGATCCAGCGGATCCTGAGCATTCCGGACGTGCGAACGATCGAGCGGAACGACACGATCTACTATGTGGTGGGCAATTACGAAGCGATGCCAGAGGCACTTCGCCGCGAACTTGAACTGCGTGGCATCGGCATCGAAGGAATGGTGATGGCCGAGGAGAACGGTCAGTTGATCGATATCTCCAGGGACCTCGTGCTCGAAAGGGCGAAGCTTTCCGGTACAGGTGATTTTGCTGAAGAGAAAGGCCGCACCACGATCCGCGTACAACTCGGTGCCTACCGCCGCAAACTCGCCGATGACATCTTCAAGGACGTTCCCGATGTGGTCACCGTGAGCGGCGATGACGGTCTCACCCGTTATTATTCCGGATCGTTCAAGGATATGAACGAGGCCGCACGACACAAGGTGCAACTGCTGCTGCAGGGCTTCGAAGGTGCGTTCCTCGTGGCGTTCCGCGATGGCAAACGCATTTCCCTGAAGGAGGCCGGAGCGGAGACCACCGGACCGGAGGATCTCCGGTCCATCCCCAGCGGAAGCATCAACAAGGACCTGCTGCGCTACCGCGTGCAGGTGGCCACCTTCGCAGGCAATGTGCCCTTGAACGACATGGGTCCGATCCTGGAGATCGGCGAAGTGGAACCGATCACCGATCCCGGATCGGTGCGCTACTTCCATGGTTCGTTCAAGACGCGCAAGGAAGCGGAGAAGGCACTTGAAAAAGTGCAGGCCAAAGGCTTCAAGGATGCGTTCGTGGTCGGCCAGATCGGTCCACATATCATCAACGCCGATGATGCCGATCACCTGATGCAGGCTCCCTGACAAGGCCCGTTCCCGTAACGATGGAAATCAGCATTTTTGCAATACGCTGATCCACCATTTCGTTCACCGCACATACTCCAGACATTCCGATCAACATGCTCCGCCCGCTGCTCCTGAAGTGCGTGGTCCTGCACGCCCTGCTCCTATCGATCGTGTTCACAGGATGCAGGTCCAGGGATGCCCGGATCGAGCCCGATCCAGCGTTCACGCCGTACATCAGCGCGTTCACCACCGGTTACATCAGCGCACGCTCCCCTATCCTGGTGTCGATCGCACCCGATCAGCGATGGCGCGATACGTCCGAAGCTTCGATCCAACGTGTCTTCGAACTGGATCCCGGTGTGCAGGGCAGTACCTACTGGCACGATGAGAACACGATCGCTTTCCAACCCCGTGAAAGGCTCGAACAGGATCGCACCTACACGATCACCTTCCACCTCGCCCGCCTGATCGAGGTCTCCGATGGGGTCGGTGAATTCAAGTTCCAGGTGACCACTCATTCGCAGCACATCGATGCCAGCGTTACCGAGATGCGCTCCTTTTCGGCCACCGATCTTTCATGGCAGCAACTGATCGTATCGGTGTACACTTCCGATGATGCCGCCGGGCAGGATCTGGAGGGCTCTTTCACGGCTACACAGGGCGATCGAGATCTTCCGCTCAACTGGCTGCATGAACCCGATGGTAAGCACCATCGATTCGTGGTGGACAGCGTGGAACGTGGTGAAACCGCTTCAGAAGTTCAGGTCACCTGGAATGGTGAACGGATCGGATCGAAGGACAAGGGCTCGATCGATTTCACGGTGCCATCGATCAATGAATTGGCGCTGATCTCATCCACCACGAGCGCTGATGATGAACAGAAGGCGATCCTGCTCTTCAGCGATCCGTTGGATGAGCAGCAGGAATCCGAAGGGCTCGTCGGGATCGCCGGTGCGGAAGGCGTGCGCATTTCGATCGATGGCAACCGGATCATCCTTTACCCGCAAGATAGGCTCAGCGGTGATCACCAGGCATTCGTATCAGCATCGATCCGCAATGTGAATGGAAGGAAACTCGGCAGTGACATCACCGTGGATCTTTTGTTCGAGGAATTGAAACCGGCTGTGCGCATGGTGGGCAATGGCGTGATCCTTCCTTCATCGGATGGGCTGGTGATGCCGTTCGAAGCGGTGAACCTGAGCGCCGTTGAAGTGCGCATCATCAAGATACATGAGAGCAACGTGTCGCAATTCCTCCAGGTGAATTCGCTGGAAGGTGAACGGGAACTGGCGCGCGTTGGCCGGTTGGTGACACGGAGAACAATTCCGCTCAACACGGCCGATGATCCCGATCCGGGAAGATGGAACCGCTATTTCCTCGACCTTGAGGAATATTTCCGATCGGAGCCCGGTGCGATCTACCGGATCGAACTTTCCTTCGATCGCAGCCATTCCACCTACCCGTGTGAAGGCGCGGAGCAGACCGCTCCGCAGCACGAGCGCACATGGGAGGAAGAACAGGCCGATCACGACCGTATCGAAGATCAATGGTACTACGATGACTATTACTACTACGACGAATATGACCATGCCGGGCGCGAGGATCCATGCTCGGAGTCGTATTTCGCCTCCCACCGGAAAGTATCGCGCAACCTGCTCGCATCAGACCTTGGACTGATCGCCAAACGCGGTACCGATGGATCCATGGTGATCGCCGTGAGCGACCTGATCACCACGGAACCTCTACAGGGCGTGCGCATCGATGTGCTCGATCTTCAGCGGAAGAGCATGGTGCAGGCGGTGAGCGATCGCAACGGGCTTGCGCGCATCGCCACCACCACGAACAAACCTTTCCTTCTCGCAGCCAGCAAAGGTGCTCAGCGCGGTTACCTGAAGTTGGATGATGGTTCCTCGCTTTCGATCAGTGAATTCGATGTGAAGGGCGAGGCCGTGGATCGCGGTTTGAAAGGGTTCATCTATGGTGAACGCGGTGTGTGGCGTCCTGGTGATTCGCTCTACATCACGTTCATCCTGCAGGATGCGTTGAACAGATTGCCGAAGGATCATCCCGTGGTGCTGGAGCTCACCGATCCACGGGGCCGGCTGGATCAGAAACATGTGCGCACCAGTGGGATCGATGGGATGTATTCCTTCCGCATGGCGACACATCCCGATGCGCCAACGGGCATGTGGGGCGCAAGTGTTACCGTTGGCGGAACGCGCTTTCACCAGGGCATTCGCATCGAAACGGTGAAACCGAACAGGCTGAAAGTGCTGCTGGAGATCGGGAACGACAGGCTTACCGCCGGTGGATCCGATCGCGTGAAGCTTCGTTCGCATTGGTTGCACGGCGCTCCCGCGCGCGGGCTCAACACGCGCGTTACCGTAACGATGACCGCGGCCGTGCCCGAGTTCAAGGGTTTTGGCGAATTCCATTTCGCCGATCTGAGAAGTTTCGTTCCAGAGGAGGAACGTGTGGTCTTCGAAGGGCCTTTGAACGCTGAAGGTGAAGCGGAGTTCCCGCTCGATCTGCAATTGCAGAACATGGCACCGGCGCTTGTGAACACCAACATCGTGACGCGTGTTTTCGAGGCGGGCGGTGATGCGAGCATGGATCGCACAACGGTGCCGTATTATCCGTACGCCAGCTATGCCGGCCTGAAACTCGCTGACCCGGCGACCGCGTGGGGATCCTACCTCACCGATACCACCTACACGTTCGAAGTGGCTGCCGTTTCGGCGGATGGCAAGCCGGTCGCAGGCCGTGAATTGCAGGCGCAGGTATATAAGATGAACTACGATTGGTGGTGGGATGGCAGCACCACCGGCGATGCGAATTACATCAGCTCACCCAGTGTCCAGTTGATCGAGGGATCCACCGTCACCACTGGGGCGGACGGCATGGCACCGCTGAAGTTCAAGATCGACCGGCCTGAATGGGGATCGTTCGTGGTGCGCATCAGCGATCCGATCAGCGGCCATGCCGCGGCGCAACAGGTGTATCTTGATTGGCCTGGCTGGGAGGGCCGATCGCGCCGGAATGCGCCCGAGCAGGCTGCCATGCTCACCTTCAACAGTGACAAGGACAAGTACAATGTGGGTGATCAGGCACAGCTCACGATCCCATCCAGCGGCAGCGGACGTGCATTGGTGAGCATCGAGAACGGAAGCCGTGTGATCGATGTGGCGTGGATCGATCTGCAGGAAAAGGAAACATGCTACGGTTTTAAGATCACCGAGGAAATGGCGCCGAACGTGTACGCGCACGTCACGTTGATCCAGCCGCATGCCAACACATTGAACGACCTACCGATCAGGCTCTACGGGGTGATCCCGATCCCGGTGGAGAATGCATCCACTCATCTTTCCCCCCGGATCGTGATGCCTTCCGAAGTGAAGACCGATGTGCCCTTCCAGATCGAAGTAGGAGAGGAAAATGGACGAGCGATGAGCTACACGCTCGCGATCGTGGATGAAGGCCTGCTCGATCTCACACGTTTCAGAACACCCGATCCATGGACGCATTTCTATGCACGGGAAGCGCTCGGTGTGCGCACCTGGGACCTGTACAAGGATGTGATCGGTGCGTTCGCGCGGCAACTCCAGCGCCTGCTGGCGATCGGTGGCAGCGATGATGTGAAGGCTCCGGATGGCGCCCGTGCCAACCGTTTCAAACCGGTGGTGCGTTTCGTGGGCCCGTTCACCCTGCAGGCGGGCAGGAAAGCGAAGCACGACTTCACGATCGGCAATTACGTGGGAAGCGTTCGCGTGATGGTGGTGGCCACGAATGGCGATCTGGCCTACGGAAGCACGGAAAAGGCCGTACCGGTGCGCAAACCATTGATGGTGCTCGCCACCATGCCGCGTGTGCTCGCGCCGGGCGAGATCGTTGAGCTGCCGGTCACGGTCTTTGCGATGGACAAAAAACTGAAGGATGTGAAGGTGAAGATCCAACCGAACGCGCTGCTCATCCCGGAAGGCGCATCGGAAAAGCAAGTCACTTTCAGCAGCATCGGAGATCAGGTGGTCACCTTCAAGGTTCGCGTGAAGGATGCGGTGGGCGTGGCGAAGATGAAGGTTACCGTGGAAGGATCCGGTGAAAGTGCGAGCGAAGCGATCGAACTGGAGGTGCGCCAGCCGAACCTTGCACAGACCGATGTTGCCGAACAGGTCCTGGAAAAAGGTGCGAAGTGGAGCGAGGCTCCGTCACCGATCGGCGTAGCGGGCACCAACAGCGCATATTTGGAGATCAGCAGCATTCCACCGGTCGACATGGGCCGCAGGCTGCAATACCTGATCGGTTATCCGCATGGTTGCCTGGAGCAGACCCTGTCCAAAGCCTTCCCGCAATTGTTCGTTCAACAGGTGATGGAATTGCCGGAACGCGCCGGAATGATGGCACGTCAGAACGTGGAGGCCGCCTTGCGGAAACTCTCCCAATTCCAGCGCAACGACGGAAGTTTCAATTACTGGCCCGGTGGCGATCATTATGATACATGGACATCGATCTATGCGGGCCATTTCATGATCGAAGCCGAGCGCCAGGGTTACACGGTGCCGGGACAGATAAAACCGAACTGGCTGAACTCGCAGCGACGGTATGCGCGTGAATGGGATCCCAACGGCATTGATGGCTGGCACCGCGAACAGATGCAATTGATGCAGGCGTACCGTCTTTACGTGTTGGCGCTCGCGAAAAGCCAGGAGGTAGGTGCCATGAACCGGCTGCGTGAAAAGCCGTTGGACCACACCACGCGGTGGACGCTTGCTTCAGCCTACGCCCTGATCGGAAGGATCGATGCCGCGCGGGATCTCATCAATGGCCTTGATACGCAGGTGCAGCCGTACCGCGAGCAGGCCTACACCTACGGATCGGACCTTCGTGATGAAGCGCTCATCGCGGAGGCATTGATCAACATGGGTGAATTGGCGAAGGCCGGTGCCGTGGTGCAACGGATCTCGAAACAATTGAGCAGCGAGGAATGGTACAGTACGCAAAGCACCGCGTTCGGCCTGCTGGCGGTATCGCGGCTCGCAGAAAAGACCGCGCTCAGCGAAGGCATCTCGTTCACCCTTGCGATCGATGGGAAGAGCGAGAACAGGGCCAGCAACAAAGCGATCGTACGCACCGATCTTCCCGCACCGGATGGAAAGGTTCCGTTCACGATCGTGAACAACGGAAATGGTCTGCTCTACGCGCGGCTGGTACGCACCGGCACTCCGCTCGCAGGAGACGAAGTGGCTTCAGCGAACGGCCTGGACATGCAGGTCGAATATCAACTGATGAACGGCACCCCGCTCTCAACGAGCACCATCGATCAGGGCACCGATCTCGTTGCGATCGTAACGATACGGCATCCGGGGATCGATGAGGCGCACCGGAACCTGGCGCTCACCCAGATCTTCCCTTCCGGCTGGGAGATCCGCAACGCACGTTTGGAAGGTACTGAACACGCGGGGCGTGAAGGGCACTACACCTACCGCGATATCCGTGACGATCGGGTGTTGACCTACTTCGATCTGGATCGCGGACAGGAGGTGAGGTACCGTGTGTTGTTGAATGCGGCATACACCGGCCGTTATTACCTGCCCGGCGCGAATTGCGAAGCGATGTACGATCATACCGTGAACGCGCGCAGCAAGGGCCAGTGGGTGAACGTTACATTGCCAGGGGCGAAAGTGGCGGCGAAATAGATGGTGAAACTGCTGATCGTACTTCATGTACTGGGCGCAAGCGTCTGGGTGGGCGGGCATCTTCTACTGCTTTTGCGTTACCTGCCGGAAGCCTTGCGAACACGCGATCCGAAGATCATCCAGGGATTCGAGCACAGGTATGAAGCGATCGGCCTGCCGGCGCTGCTCCTGCAGGTGATCACCGGAATCATGCTCGGCTTGCGTTACGAAGTGAATTGGTTCAGCTTCAACACCAGGGTGGATCTGCTCTTCAATTTGAAACTGATCCTGTTGTTGCTCACGCTTGCGCTCGGCATCCACGCGCGCTTCTTCATCCTGCCCCGGCTGGAGGCTTCGGGCCTGCGATCGCTCGCCCTGCACATCGCGGCGGTCACCATTCTTGCTATCGGCTTCGTGTATGTGGGGATCTCGTTCAGGTTCGGCCTGTGATGGATCCTTCCGATCCGACCGGAACCTTCGCGCAGCGCGAACGTAAAAGGCCGAAACCCTTCGATCGATGGCCCACGTTTCGCCCCTCACCATCAAGCATATCAACCTTCGCACAGCGAAGCCCACCGAACAGGACCGCATCACCCTGCTCACTTCACAAGTGGTGCAATTGCAGAAAGCCCTCGCCGATGCACGGCAGGAGATCGAATTCCTCACCGCCGAGCGCGACGAACTCGTTACAGCGATCAAGGAATGGTCCGTGGGTGATTGGAACGATCAGGTGGCCTGATCGATCCGTCCTGTTGCATCCCGCTCAAGTGAAGACATACCTTTATGGTACATCTTCATCATTGAGCTAATGAAAGCATTCATCATCGCCATCGGATTTCCGATCGGGACCTTCGCCCAGGTGCAGCAGCCGCCAGTTGCTGTGACCAGTGCATTCGAGAAGGCATTTCCCAACGCCATGGATGTGGATTGGGACATGAAGGGTGAACAGTGGAAGGTTGAATTCGAGACCGGGATCCTTTTCACCGATCATGAGATATGGTATGACGCCGGAGGCAGGATGCTCCGTCACGAGGAAGAGATCTCCGAAGGCGATCTTCCCGAAGCGATCAGAAAGTCGATCACGACGGAATTCCCTGGTTACCGCGTGGATGATGTTGAACGCATCACCCTCGGCAACGAGACCAATTACGCCATGGAATTGAAATCGAAGGGGCAGGGTGAATGGAAGGTGGCGTATGCGGAAGATGGACGCCAGCTGGAGAAGCGGGCTGACTGAAGAAGATCTCGACCGATCACTGCGATCGGCCGATATGATCTACCTGCCCTGCACCACCAACTTCGTCGCGGCGTAACGCACGCCACCCGCGACCACGTTCACCAGGTAGCTCCCGTTGCTCCATGCGGTGGCATCGATCACAGCTTTACCCGCCCCCATCGGCCTTTCCACGTGGATGAGACGCCCGCTCAGATCGGTGACCTCGATGCGATCGGCACGCACGATGCCCTGCGGATATTCGATGGTGAAGCGATCGGTGCCCGGGTTGGGATGGATCCCGATCCGCCCGGAAGCTGCACCTTCCTCAATGCCAACGCCCATTCCGCACGGATCATAGCTTCCATCGAAGATCGTGGTGCCGCCACCGGGATTGAGCCATTCGCGCAGTTTCTGGTTCGGTGCATTGGGATTGCCCGTCCAATGGTGCGACATCTTTCCGTAGAAATCCGGCTGGTTCGGCCCGGTGAAACTTCCGCAACCGTTCAATGTGCAGCACGATGCGCCACCGGTGAGCGTACCGATTACGCGCTTGTTCTGATCGAAGATCGGCGAGCCCGATGATCCCGGCTCGGTGACCCCGGCACCGTTGTCCGTTGGTGCCCACACCACGCGCCAATGCGAATTGTTCACACCCCAGCCCGATGTCTGCAACGGGCTCGTGAAGGTGCTGATCTTCTTGATATCCGACGAAGGATGATGGATCGTCTTCCCCGATGGCACAGCGACGTTCGCCACGCTCCATCCGGCGAAATAGGGGTTATAGTTCATCGGGATCGCTTCGTTCAATTCCACGAGCAGGAAGTCCGATCCTTCCTCTCCCCCATCATCATTGCTGTCCGCCCGTCTCACACAGCCGGTCATCTGGTTGCCTTGCGGGATCGCACCCGTGCCGCAACCGCTGCGCTGGTACTTGAACCGGAAGAGCCACGTGTCGTAATTGGTGGCTGTTGCGCCCAGCCCGCAATGCAGCGCCGTAAGGATGTAGGGTGTGCAGTTCTCGCTGGTATTGTTCATCAACACGCCCGTGCACCAGCCTGTGCCCTCGGGGATCACCACGCGGATGCGTACAACGGCATCGCGCGGCCCTTCCCACCCTTCTCCCTCGGTGCAATTCACATCCACCTGGCATGCATCCGATGCGCGCGCTTCGCCCACCATGCGGTATGCGTGCGAGATCCGGTCGATGGTGAAGCGGCCCTCCCCCTGAACGGCGATCGGCTCGAAATATTCGATGATGCAACTTTCACCCATCACCATTTCCGTTGCGAAGCGGCCGTGTGCGAACATATGCTTATCAAGGAAGGCGCCCAGCACCATCTGTTGCGCCGGATCGTACACATGAAGTGTGGCGCCGGGCGGAAGATGCATATCCTCGAAGAAAAGATCCGTCCCGAGCGCACCTTCGGAGATCACTTGCAAACGCCAGATCCGATCGCCGTTCGGCAAGGTGTTCCATATACCGTTGGAATGAAGTGAAGCACCTACCGCTACCATCCTTCCGTAGAGCGGAAGCAGGCCATCGGTATCGCGTCGCAGATCATCTTCCAGGGCAGCGGCGGCATCAAAACTTGCGGCATGCACGACCGGCACTGCTTCTGCGGAAAGACCAAAGCGGATCGACTGTGGAAGAATGTCAGGTTCCTGCTGGCCGAGCGTGATCAGTGGAAAAAGGAAAGTGAAGCAAAGAGCGTAAAGGTTTACCCGCATCGGGACGTGCCGTTGAAAATGGGGTACCAATTTACCACAACTCCGGCCCTGAAGTCCGATCGGATCTCAACGCAACAGCCGAACTTCGTGCACGTTCCACGGTAAGATGCGCAAGGTGATCCGATCGGTGAGTAAGCGGCGCATGCTCTTCGTGCTCGCATTTCCGCTGCTTTTCGCATGGGCCAGATGGGGGCCGATGGATCCGCTTTTCGATCCACCGGCCAGCACGGTTTTGCTCGATCGGAACGGCGCACTGCTCGGCGCAACGGTGGCCGCGGACGGACAGTGGCGGATGGCTTCATCACGCCAGGTCCCCGATCGGTTCAAACAGTGCCTGCTGCAATTCGAGGATCGGCATTTCATGGAACACCATGGCGTGCATTTTCCTTCACTCGTGCGCGCATGGAAGCAGAATCGCGAAGCCGGAAGAACGATCAGCGGTGGAAGCACCATCACCATGCAACTCGCCCGGATGAGTGGCGATGGCGGCTCGCGCAACCATGTGCGCAAAGCGATCGAAGCACTCAACGCCTTCCGGATCGAACTGCGTTTCTCGAAGGAAGAGATCCTTCAACTCTATGCTGCGAACGCGCCCTTCGGGGCGAACGTGGTGGGGCTTGAAGCGGCGGCCTGGCGCTGGTTCGGGCGGGACCCGGCAAGTTTGAGCTGGGCGGAAAGCGCCATGCTCGCCGTGCTTCCGAATTCGCCCGCGAAGCTTCATCCTGGAAAGGATCGTGAAGGATTGAAGGCGAAGCGCGATCGGCTGCTGGCGAGGCTTCATGCGATCGGTGCGATCGATGAGATGGACTACGCGCTGGCGCTTGAGGAACCGATCCCCGATGCTCCGGTGCACCTTCCGCAGAAAGCGCCGCATTTGCTTTCAACGCTGATCACGCAAGGTTCTTCCGGCAACACGATCCGTAGTACGATCGATGCGCATCTCCAGGATCGGATCACCGCCATGGCCGATCGGTATGCGAACCTGCTCCGCGCGAATGAAGTGCACAACTGCGCTGCCCTGGTGATGGATGTGCGATCGGGTGAAGTGCTGGCTTACATCGGCAACCTGCCTTCAGCCGCGCGGGATCATTCCCCTGCGGTGGATATCATACAGGCGCGGCGCAGCACGGGCAGTCTGCTGAAACCGTTCCTGTACGGCGCGATGCTGCAGCAAGGCGAATTGATGCCCGATCAACTCGTCGCCGATCTGCCAACACACTATGCGGGTTTTTCCCCGCGGAATTTCGATGAACGATTCGATGGCGCGGTGCCGGCTTCGCAGGCGCTGGCCCGATCGCTTAACGTTCCCGCTGTTCGCGCGCTGCATCGGCACGGCATCGATCGAACAATGCGTGTGCTTCGCGGGATGGGCCTTCACCACATCGATCGTTCGGCCGACAACTACGGACTTTCGCTCATGGTAGGCGGCGCGGAAAGCACGTTGTGGGAACTTACCGGCGCCTACGCTTCACTCGCACGAACCGTGATCGAACACAGCTCCGATCCGATCGTGTCGATCCATCGTCCGATCGTGATCCAGGGTGAAGATGAGGATCGAAAGAAAAATGCGATCGATGCTGCGGCAGCTTATCATACGTTGATCGCATTGCAACAACTCAACCGTCCAGAGACGGAATTCGGTTGGAAGCATTTCGGCGGAGAAGCGATCGCCTGGAAAACAGGAACAAGTTTCGGGCATCGCGACGCATGGGCGATCGGTGTTACGGATCGGTTCGCTGTTGGTGTATGGACCGGGAATGCCAGCGGCGAAGGAAGGCCAGGTCTCACCGGAACGCTCGCAGCTGCACCGCTGATGTTCGAGATCTTCGGGATCCTTCCCAACGGCCGTGGCTTCGATCCACCGTATGATCTGATGAAGCGGATCGCGGTGTGCCGGCAAAGCGGACATCGCGCTTCGTTCGATTGCGAACCGATCGACACCACTTGGACCATTTCCCAGGCGATCCGCACCGATCCATGTCCGTATCACAAGAAGATCCTGGTGGATCGGCAGATGAAGTTCCGTGTGGCACCTTCCGCCGAAGCCCGATCGGTCTCGTGGTTCGTGCTTCCGCCGGCGATGGAACATTACTATGCACAGATGTACCCGGGCCATCGATCGCTACCGCCGTGGCGCAACGGAGAAAATGAAGATGAAGAACAACCGATGCAGATGATCTATCCCGAGCACCGATCGAACATCCAGGTACCGATCCGGCTGGATGGAACACATGGACGAGTGGTGTTGCAGGCGGCGCACCGCGATCGCACCGCGCAGATCCATTGGGACCTGGATGGGCATCACCATGGATCCACCACCGGGGATCACCAATTACCATTGGATCTTTCCGAAGGTGCGCACCGGCTAACTTTGACCGACCGGAACGGCCAAAGCCTATCCATTTCTTTCCACGTGGATCGGGCGAAGATCCATCCGAATTGAATGCGAAAACTTCATCTGATCACGCTCTTCTTTCCACTGTTCGCGCTGGCCCAGCCGGACACGCTTTTCGTTCCTTCGGGATCGGAGGTATTCCCGTACGCGGTGATCTACGATACGATCGTTCCGGCCGAACAATTCAAGATGATCGGCCGCTATGCGCATGATCCCGATCGGATCGCCGTGGAGCTGGACATAAAGAGAGGAAAACCTTCCGGCGTTTATCGCGCCTATTACCCTGATGGAAAACCGCTGATCTTCGCCGTTTACGGCTGGGGATCGCTTCACGGTGACTGGACCGAGTACGATGAAATGGGCCGGATCGCGATCAAGGGAAAATACCGCGATGGAAAACGGGACGGCCTTTGGGCTTTTCGCAACCTCGGCATCCAGGGGCATTACAAGGAAGGAAAGAAGCACGGCCGCTGGAAGCGTTACGTGAACGGGCGTGTCGCGGAAAGTTCGCGCTACCGCAACGATGTGCTCACGCATGGCACGGAATTCAACGTTCCGTGATCCGTATTCAAGTTTCTTAACCTGATCAGGAAACCAGTTCCGATCCAGATCCGTTAAATTGTGGACATGTTCAAGCCTCTCCTCCTTCGTTACCGCTTCGCGATCCTTCTTTCGCTTCTCCCGATCGCCACGTTCGTGCAGGCGCAGGATGATGGCGCCAGCGTGAACAAGATCGAATCGCTACTCTACCACATCGATCGCATGTACGTTGATGATGTGGAGAAGAAGGAGTTGATCGATGCGGCGATCGTAAGCATCCTCGAAGAGCTCGATCCGCATTCCATCTATATCCCGAAGGAAGAGCTCGAGGAAGTGAACGAACCGCTGAAAGGCAATTTCGAGGGCGTCGGCATCCAGTTCAACATCGTGCGCGATACGATCTACGTGGTTGATGCGATCGCGGGCGGGCCGAGCGAGCGTCTTGGCATCCGCGCGGGCGATCGCATCGTGAAGATCGATGAGGAGCTCGTGGCCGGCGTAGGCTTCAAGAACAGTGACGTGATGAAGCGCCTGCGCGGGAAGAAAGGCAGCCGCGTGAGCGTATCGATCCACCGCCGTGGCGAACCGGAACTGCTGGTGTTCAACATCACCCGCGACAAGATCCCATCTACAGCGTGGAAGCCGCATACATGG
>JAEYYE010000198.1 GCA_023430945.1 Bacteroidota bacterium | reverse complement strand
GGTCGTTGCTTCGTTACCCGTTCGATCATAGATCCGATCGTAGGCGAGCCCGGCACTGATCACCGTACGGCTGGCCGCATCCATCAGGAAACGCGTGATCCGCGCGCCTTTCAGCTGCAGTCCGTTGGCCAGCGTGTACGTGCTCCCTTCGGTCCCCATCACTTCATGGTTCATGAAGATCTCCACATTGCCGCCAACGCGCCTTGCACCGATCCCGTCCATCTTTCCGGGCGGCGACCAGCCGGTGATCGTTTCACCAACGGTCACCTTGGGATGTGTGGTCCATCCGTTCTGGCCGTTCACCAACGCATCTTCATTGCTCTGGCCCAGTACGGTTGAAATGATCAGCAGCGATGCAGGGGTCGAAAGTGATCTGCAGAACTCCATACGTCTCGGATTAGGATCCGAAATCTATCCGGCCTTCTCCGATCGGAATGATGGGATTTCTCAACAACCGCGCAGGTTGAGCACGAATGTTGTTCAGATCTTTTCGATCCACTACCCGGTTCTACGATCCGCTCAGTACGATCGATCGTTCACGAAGCGAATTGGCGCCACCATCGATCCTCCTTCGATCCACACAGTATAGACCCCACGGGCGAGTGAAGCAAGATCAAGCTCCATGCGATCGCTCGTTATCGTTGTGCCATACACCGATCTTCCATTCAGATCGTAAATGGAAAGTGTCCGCCCGATCAGGCCCGCGGGTACTTCCACCCACAACCGATCGGCCCTTTGCGAAAGTTTCAATGCTTCAGTTGCATTCACCCCGATCGAAGTGGTGATCAGGTTCACACTGCGGAAGCTGAAGGCTTCAAGGAACACTCCACTATCAAGGATCATGTCACCCACATCGGCGATCGCCACCTTGAAGTGATAGGTTTCGCCGGGTGAGACCACCGCGAACGCGGTGAGGTTGGTGGTGAAACCATCATAGCTCACGTACTGGCCGGGCGCAGGGAATTCATTGTCGTGGAAATATGCCGGGTTGATACCCGCGTTCACGTTGTTGATCGCCACCGGTGTACCATCCGGCAGCGCGGCAACATTGGTGGGCATGGCAAAACCCGGTCCGGATAAATAGATCGCGAATACATCGTTGAAGCCCGATCCAACGAACTCCGGATATTCTTCACTGCCGAAGCTGAAATTGAAAAGAAGTGTATCACCGTAGGGAATGCAATCGAATTCAAGCACACACGCGTCGTAGGTGGGCATGCCGCCGCCAAGACTGATCTCCAGATCGGCATCACCGGGTGTCATCAATGTGCCCATGGCCATGGTCGATACAGGCCCGGCCACGGTCGCTGCTTCGCCGGTGGTGAGCAGGATCCCTTCAGTGATCGCAAGTTCACTGGTGCCGGTGAAATGGGCCAGCGCATTGTCCGGACAATTCACCTGTACGTTGGCAATGCTCACGTTCAATCCTTCGAGTAATTGACTGATCGTGGCATTGGTGAGGCTGTCCGTTACCGTAAGCTGTGCAGAGGCTGAAAATGTGGCGGCGGAGAGAAGCAAAGACGAAAGACGTTTCATGGTCTGGCATTTTTGGGAGGATGTGTGAAAGTAGATCGGGAAGATGCATTTTGTTCTCCGAGGGTAGGGGCGATGCTGGTATCCCTGGAAGGCGGATCGTGGATGCGATCACACCGTTCCTGATCTGAAGAACGCAATATCGATCGCCCAGGACCGCTCGATCCATCGCGATCGGGAGGAACGGTTAAAAAAATGCACGGGAATGGTGCGCAACGGCCCGATCCAAGCCTGCCACATGATCAAGATCTACTCCCGGGCATTCATTCTGCTCCCATCATTCCTGTGCCTTCTTCAGGGCGCATTCGCCCAAGGCTATACCTGCGAAACGGCCACTGCGGTTTCCGGTGGTGTTGTCTATACGGTGGATACGCTGTGGGGTGATGAGGAAGGTTATGAATATGGCTGCTATCCACCGGCCACGAACGATGCGCTTTGGTACGTGTACACTGCTCCATTCACCGGTACCGTGGTCGCCACATCATGCTCACAGATAACCACGATGAACACCCGTGTATCCATCTTCACCGGTGATTGTTCCGATCCCGAATGCATCGCCTGGAACGATGATGGCAACTGCCCCTGGGTGCCACCTGGCTTTCATCACGCGTAAGCTTTGATGTGGTACAGGGGGAACATTACTATATCCAATGGGACAATGAATGGCTTCCCACTTCTACGATCAATTTCCAGTGGATTATCAATAGTTGTGAGGTGCGGGTTGAAGGAAAGGTCTATCGTGATCTCAATAGCAATGCGGTGCGTGATGAAGGCGAGCCGCTCTATCAGGCGATCCTCGATCGCGACGGGCAGGAGCAATTCACTTACGCGAATACCGATCCTTATCTGATGTGCAGCACCACGGGTGAACACACCATCACCGTTACGAATCCGCCGCTGTACTACAACATCGTTCCGGAGACACGTACATACAATGCCGTGCAGATGAACAGCTTCATCGACAGTATGGATTTCGCCTTGCAACCGATCCCGGGGATGTTCGATGGAAGGGTGAGCCTTTGGGGGGTAACTCCGTGGATCGGGAATAACACGGTTATGCAGATCGAATACGAGAACATCGGCACCGAGCCGATCGACGCAATGGTCGAACTCCATCTCGACGATCAATTGGAATTCGCCAGTTCACCGGTCACACCTGTTTCCGTGAACGGCCCGTTGGTGATCTGGGATCTTGGTACGCTGGCCGTGGGCGAGCACGGGACCATACCTGTTACGATCTATACGCCGCCAACTGTGGCATGGGGTTACCAGACATTGACATGGGTTTTGCTCAACGTGGATCAGCCCGATGTGAACGGGATCGATAACATCGATGAATTGAAACTGCCCACCGTTGCTTCCTGGGATCCGAATGATAAGCAGGTGGATCTGGTGAACCTGTTGCCCGAGGAGGTCGCCGAACAGAAATTCCTGGAATACACGATCCGTTTCCAGAACACCGGCGATGCGCCAGCGGTGAACGTAGTGGTACGCGATACGCTTCCGGAGGAGCTTGATATCACAAGTTTTCAAATGGTGGGCGCAACGCACGATCACGTCATAAGCATGAACGGCCGGGAGATCGTGTGGACCTTCCCGAACATCATGCTGCCGGACAGCACCACCGATCCGGAGGGAAGCATCGGCGCATTCCATTTCAGGGCTCGCGTGAACGATGATCTTTTGCTGGGCGATCAAGTGACCAACGAAGCGCACATCTATTTCGATCTTGCCGATCCTATCATCACGAACACCGTTGTCACCACGGTATCGCTCACCACCGGCATCGGCCTTCCGGACCATTCCGATCCGTACGTATTGCTGCATCCTTCACCCACCCGCGGTCCGCTCACCGTACGCTGGCTCGGCGATGCTGCCAGCGATGTGGAACTGGTGATCACCGATGCGGTCGGAAGGATCATCTTCAGCCGCACGATCGGTTCCCTGGTACACATGCAGGAGATCCCCCTGGATCTGCATGGATCGGCACCGGGCAACTACATGTTGCGGCTTTCGAACGGCGAGGTGAATGCCAGGGCGAGGTTCATGGTGCAATACTGATCCTGCGCTCCGGCAGCCTTATCATCCCTCTTTCGGTGCCATTCGCCGAAAAAAAAGGCCGGCGCATTGCGGGATCGAAAAGATCCACCATACTTGTATCGCTATTCGGATAGCCGATCTCCTAACCGGTGTTCAAGCTGCGGAGGTCGGCGTAACCGCGATGGATCTCAGGCAACAGCAGGGGAAAAGGATCCTTTTAAATACACTATTGAATGGAACCTTTTCAGCTATCCGGGCCGAAGAAGATCCTGGTCGCCGATGATGATCGTGATTCGGTCGCGATCCTCTGCGCCTTGTTACGGATCCTCGGTTACGAGGCACATGGCGCCTGCGACGCGTACGAGACATTGGAACTGGCGCGCCAGATCAGGCCCGAAGTGGTGGTGCTGGACATTGGCATACCCAAGATCAACGGCTACCAGATCGCAGAAGCGATCAAGAGGGATCCGGAATTGCAACACATGCGGTTGATCGCATTCAGCGGTTATTCCACCATGGCCGATCGTGAAATGGCGAAGGAAGCAGGCTTCGATCATTACCTGGTGAAACCTGCACGCAAGGAGCAATTGATCGCCGCGATCGAAGGGATCACGTACGCCGAAGTCTGATCTTTCAAGAAAGTTTGGGCGTGCCCCCGCTTTTGCATGGTTCGGGCTGCGCCGCCGAAGCTGCAGCGAAGGCGGGGTCAGGCTATGAGTTTATCCTGAGCGAAGTCGAAGGGTTCCAAGTCCTCAAGCCTTCAAAAGCACGGCTTCCGGGCTTTCCGCTTCTATCCTTCACGTAACATGCCAGCTCCCCTCTCCACCGCAAGGAGGCTGGCGGTGAGGTGAGGGCGTAGCTTTGGCCCAGAAGCCAGATCCATGAGCACCAGACTCAACGATGTGAAGCGGGTGACCACGCACACGCTGCAGGAAATGAAGGCCAAAGGTGTGCGCATCGCCATGCTCACCGCCTACGATTATTCGCTCGCGCGGCTGGTTGATGGCGCCGGCATCGATGTGATCCTGGTGGGCGATAGCGCCAGCAATGTGATGGCCGGCCACGAGACCACGCTTCCGATCACGCTGGACCAGATGATCTACCATGCCAGCAGTGTGGTGCGTGGCGTGGAGCGGGCGCTCGTGGTGGTGGATCTGCCGTTCGGCACGTACCAGGGCAACAGCAAAGGCGCGCTCAACTCAGCGATCCGCATAATGAAGGAAAGTGGCGCGCATGCCGTGAAGCTGGAAGGCGGCCGCGAAGTGATCGGTTCGATCGAGCGGATCTTGAGTGCTGGTATTCCGGTGATGGGTCACTTGGGCCTTACGCCGCAGAGCATCTACAAATTCGGGACTTACGTGGTGCGCGCGAAGGAACAGCAGGAGGCCGATCGGTTGCGCCAGGATGCGAAGTTGCTCGAGGAAGCCGGCTGCTTCTCGCTCGTGCTGGAGAAGATCCCCGCGAAACTCGCCGCCGAGGTGGCCGCAAGCGTCACGATCCCCGTGATCGGGATCGGGGCGGGCAACGAGGTCGATGGACAAGTGCTTGTGCTTCACGATATGCTCGGCATCAACAAGGAATTCAACCCGCGATTTTTGCGCCGTTATGCCGATCTGCATGGCGTGATCAGCGGCGCGGTCTCCGACTATATCAAGGATGTGCGCTCGCGGGATTTCCCCAATGCCGATGAGCAGTACTGAACCGATCGCGATCCTCTTCAAGGACGATCATCTCTGTATCGTCGATAAACCGGCGGGTATTCCGGTGCAACCCGATGGCACCGGCGATCCTTCGCTGCTCGATCGGCTTTCGCAGCAGTTGCGATCCAGCTCGATCGGACTGGTGCATCGCATCGATCGGCCGGTGAGCGGCGTGGTGGTTTTCGCGTTGGATCCGCACACATTGCGGATCATGAACGAACAGTTCAAGGAACGGCGCGTGCACAAGATCTACTGGGCGATCGTGGAGGGAAAGTGGGAGGGAAGTGAGCGCACGCTTGAGCATTGGCTGGAACATGATCCAAAAGCAAAGAAGGCCCGGATCAGTAAAAAGAGTGAAGGCGAACCATCCAGGTTGAAGGCGCGTTTGCTCGCACAAGGCGATCGGTTCGCGTTGATCGAAGTGATCCCAGAAGGTGGTGCTTTCCACCAGATCCGTGCGCAGCTTGCCGCCGCAGGTTACCCGATAAAAGGCGATGTGAAATACGGCGCGCGAAGAGGGGAGAAGGACCGGAGCATTTCGCTTCACGCACGCTCGATCGAATTCCATCATCCTGCAACGGATGAACTTTTGCGGATCGAAGCTCCAATGCGAACGGATGGGATCTGGGCGGCTTTGGTGGAGAAGAGCTAACGATCCTGCGCTTGCCGCAGGCCGCCTTTCGTGATCTTGTTCCTGGACGAAGTTATCATGCTTCAACGGGAGTTGGCACCGGGACGAGGGCGGCTTGCGGCAAGAGCATGTTATGGCATGTTATTCTTGGTAGTTCCGGGTCACTATAAGTTTATCCTCTTTATATTTCTCAGTCTTGAGAGTATCACCTGCTTTGTCCAAATAAATCCAAGTTGAATCCCTTAGGAAATCTGATTCATCTGTATTAAGCCAGTTTTCACTATGAAGGATCCAATATTTCTTAATAGCCACTCTACCCGGTTCGTATACCCAAGTTTCAATCTTTAAAGTCTTACCATTTTTTGACCAATAATCAGTGCCGGACCTAGTCATTTCAGGTTTGGTTAGTTCTGTAAATGCGACAAGAGGTATCGGTGTGCAAAAGAGTAGAAGAATAAAAGTCGAAATAATAAAATCCTTACTAAACCATACTCGTCTTAGTTTATAAGCTCTAAAACTAACGAATATCAACGTCAGTCCCCAGAAAATGGGGAAAACCATTGCAGAATAAATCAGTGAGGTTCCGCCCGTCATAGTGCTGGCGTGCAACGCGAATAGAAGATTCACAAAAATGAATCCACTTGCAATCCATGTAAGTGGTAAGTTCCATCTCATGTACTCTCGTTTAATGTGCCATAACTGCGGGTTGTACCTGATCTAGGGTTTTATTCCACTATTAGGCATGCAAAGCCCAACTTTTCGTCCCAGGTCCCTATCCATTATCCGTAAATGTGACTACTAATATGACGAAAAGTTTCGATCGGAGAACAGATCGTCTTATTCACCACCGATCTGCGTAAGTGGCGCAGCCGGAAAGCCCGGAGCGCGCGCAGCGCGTGAGGACTCGCCCACCCGCATCACATCGGATCGACATCGGTCACCAGTTGCACCGCCGCGTGTTCCTTCACACTGAAGATGCGATCGATGGTTTCGCGCACGAATTCCTTCTCCGCAGTATGTGCGCTTTTCCGCAGTTTGATCAGCAACCTGCGCAGGTGCTTGTCCCGAATGCGTGAAACCACTGGCACTTCCGGGCCGAGCACGCGTTCACCGAGACCTTCGCGCAAAGCCATGGCAAGTGTCGCAGCGGTGGCGATCACCCTTTCCTCATCGCGGTGTTTCAAGGTCAACTGGATCAACCGCATGAACGGCGGATAACCCAGTTCGCGGCGGTAGCCGATCTCGCGTTCGTACATGCCGTCCACATCGTGTCGCACCACCAGATCGAGGATGGGGTGATGCACATCGAACGCCTGGATGATCACGTTCCCGGCCGTCTTCCTCCTTCCCGATCGGCCGGCCACCTGCGCCATCAATTGGAAGGCGCGCTCGTGTGCGCGCAGATCGGGGAACCGCAGGAGATTGTCCGCATTCAGGATACCCACTACGCTCACATGATCGAAGTCGAGACCCTTTGTCACCATTTGCGTGCCCACCAGGATATCGATCGCACCCTGCGCGAAGCCGGTGAGGATCTTCTCCAATGAATTCCTGCCGCGCATGGTGTCCTGGTCCATGCGCGCGATGCGCCGATCGGGAAAGATTTCGTTCAATTCCTCTTCGATCTTCTCCGTGCCGAAACCGAGCATCTTCAAT
>JAEYYE010000162.1 GCA_023430945.1 Bacteroidota bacterium | reverse complement strand
GGTTGGGAACATTGCGAACACCCGCCAACTGCGGGCGGCTGGTCTCCATTACAGCAAGGCCTTCGACCACCAGGATGCGGTAACCCACGAACGTATGTTCTTCGCTGATCACATTGCCGAAAAGGTTGGTATAGCCGCGCACATCCAGCGAAAGCTCGAAGACGCCGGACTCGGTGGGAACGCCGCTGATCACACCACAACCCAGTTGCTCCGGCAGGTAGGTACAAGCTGCAGGTGTCTGCGAGTTGCACTGATAGCTCAGCCCGGCAGGCAATCCTGTGATCCCCAGGAACTCCACGGAATCCAGCGGGATGGCGGGAAAGGAAGGACCCAGATCGGCGGCGGAAGCCGGCACGATAAGATCGAGTTGCTGCAGGTACGGTTGGCCCAGATCGGCAGGCATGAAGTTCATTGTCGTATCCGGCCATACACCGAACGTACTATCGGCATACATCGGGTTGGGCGTGCATTGCGCGATCGCAAAAGTGCCGCTGACAACGAGAAAGAGAGAGAGTATGAGTTTCTTCATATACGCTCAATTATCCTTGTTCACATCCTTTTCGATCTCCTCCATGTAAAGCAGATCGACCGCTTCATTGGGAGTGGGTGTGATCGAAAGAACGCTTTCCAATTGTGAGATCTGCACGAGTTTCTGCACCGATTCCTGCAATCCACATACCACGAGCGATCCGTTCACGCTCTTGCATAAACGGTTGGCCACCAAAAGCGCACTAAGGCCGGAGGAATCGCAATACCGGCTTTTCGTAAGATCGATGATCACATTCCGCACGCCGGTCTTGTTCAGGTACACCAGCTCGCTCTTCAACTCAGGCGCACACGTCGTATCCAGCTTCTCCACGTTGCTGGTGACGAGGGTGTAACGGCCTTTATCCTCAATGGTGAAGTTCATGTGCCTTGGGCTTCAGGCCAAAGATAATCGGCAGCGCAATACCACAAAGGGTCGCAAAAAATTCCTTCAGGCCTGATCCCTGGGTATGCGCGCGGCCAGCAGGTAGAGCACCGCCATGCGTATCGCCACCCCGTTCTCCACCTGATCCAGAATGATGCTGTTGGCATGATCTGCGACCTGGCTGGTCACCTCAACCCCGCGGTTGATCGGGCCGGGATGCATGATCACCACTTCCTTTCCGATCGCTCTATAACGCGGAAGATCAAGCCCATAGAGCATGGCATACTCGCGCAAGCTGGGGAAGTTGGCAACCCCGTCGCCGCCCTGCCGTTCCATCTGGATCCGCAGCATGTTGGCCACATCGCACCAGGCGAGGGCCTTGTCCAGATCATGCTCCACCTTCACTCCCAAAGTAGAGATGTAGCGCGGGATCAATGTGGCCGGGCCGCAGAGCATTACCTCGGCGCCGAGTTTCTGCAGGCAGAAGATATTGCTTAGCGCCACCCGGCTGTGCAGGATATCGCCCACGATCAGCACCTTCACGCCTTTCACCTTTCCGAGCTTTTCGCGGATGCTGTACGCGTCAAGCAACGCTTGGGTCGGATGTTCGTGTGTTCCATCGCCGGCGTTCACGATGCTGGCATCCACATGGCGGCTCAGGAACACCGCAGCGCCAGGATCGGGATGGCGCATCACCACCATGTCCACCTTCATCGCAAGGATGTTGTTCACCGTATCCACCAGCGTTTCGCCCTTGCTCACGCTGCTTCCGCTGGAAGAGAAATTGATCACATCGGCGCTCAGCCGTTTTTCGGCAAGTTCGAAGCTGATCCGGGTACGTGTACTGCTTTCGAAGAAGAGGTTGGCGATGGTGATATCGCGCAACGAAGGCACTTTCTTGATCGGCCGGTTGATCACTTCCTTGAAACCATCCGCAGTGCGAAAAATGAGCTCAATATCCTCTGCGGTGAGATCCTTGATCCCCAGCAAATGCTCAGTGCTCAGTTGATCGCTCATTCGGCTGCTGATCGCTTGGAAGTTTGAGGGTTGCTGCGTTCAGCGCCATCCGGCACATGGAGCAGAACGCGATCCTCCCCGTCGGTCTCCTTCCATTCCACCGTTACACGTTGTCCGGCGATGCTATCCACCTGTTTGCCAACATGATCGGGCTGGATCGGAAGTTCGCGGCTGAAGCGCCGATCCACCAGCACCAGCAGTTGCACCGCCGCCGGACGGCCAAAGGCAAGCATCGCATCCAGGCCGGCGCGGATCGTTCTGCCTGTAAAGAGCACATCGTCCACCAGGATCACCTTGCGGCCATCAAGCGGGAAATCCAGTTGCGTGATGCTGGGAGAAGCGGGAAAGGACCGGTGCCTGAAATCGTCGCGGTGGAAGGTGATGTCCAGTTCACCGTACTTCAGTTTTTCCGATCCAATGATCCGCTGAAGCTCGGTGCGAAGGCGACGTGCCAGGTAGATCCCGCGTGGTTGCAGGCCGATCAGCGCGGTGCCCGTGAGGTCGCCATGGTCTTCGATCAACTGGTGGCAAAGCCGCCCGATCGTAAGGCTGAACCCTTTGCTACCCAGAATGGTGACCGGCCGCATATGGCGGCGAAGATAGAAACCGATCGATGGATGGAACAGCAACGCCCGGCCTTGCAGCCGGGCGTTGCCCAATTATTATCAACTGATCAATTCACCTTCACGGCTTTCTTCACGATCGGTTCACCATCGAGAAGTAGCGTTACGTAGTAAATGCCCGCACTTAGATCGGCGGTTTGCCATTCGTATTGGTACTGGCCGGCTTCCATTTGCGCTTCGTGCAGGACGCGTAATTGCTTGCCATCGCTGCTGTTGGCCATTAGTTGCATACGACCATTACGTTCCAGGTTGTAGTAAACCGTTGTTTGCTCGTTGAACGGGTTGGGCTGAATGCGCAGGTTGCGATCTCCGGTCGGATCCATGAGGCCGTTGCCGACGGCGATCATATCGCGTGTTCCGCCATCAGGATTTTGGCAGCAGGCTGTAAGGAGTTGCTCGAGTTGGTCCATGCGGGTGCGCAGTTCCTGCATTTCTCCGGCGGCGGCTTGAACCGCAGCGACTTCTTCGGTGAGGGCTGCGATCTCAGCTTGTTGTTCCTCTATGGTGACCTGCTGCTCCTTATGACCGGCGATCAATACAGGAATGAGACCTATATAATTCACCATCTTGTATTCCTGCTCCGCTGCAAGAATATTACCCATGGAATCAGTGAGCTCGGGAATAACCGTTGTTCGCACAAGTTCAGGCAATACCTCTTCAAGCTCCTGAGCGATCAAACCCATCTGTGGTCCTTGCGGTAATTGTAAATGAGGATGGTTCTGCTCCATGAATTCGTAAGTGGAAGGATTCATTTGAGCGATCAATTGAGATCCATTGGTCAGTTCGTTAATATTTGTTTTGAACTGAACATCGGATGCAAAGAACTGATTTCCATTCACATAACCATCTCCTGAAATTCTTAATCTTCCAAGAAAGTAACCTGCCCAATCGTTGGCACCAGTTCCAGTCGCTTGTGCCCAGACCCCAAAATTACTGGAGGAACCATTAAGGGCTACAACCTTCAAACCAATGTTATTCGGGGCAACCGTTGTCGCCGTCCCATGTATGGCAATGTTATTGGTCGCGTATTGTGCATCGCCAGAAATCCCCTTTGCTTCCGTTATCGTAGGTTCTTCTTGGTAACTCTTAGCT
>JAEYYE010000154.1 GCA_023430945.1 Bacteroidota bacterium | reverse complement strand
GATCGATCTCGACGGTGATGTCATTCGCTTTCATGCGCCGGATCTCGCGGCCAAAGAGATCGCGGATCATGATCATATCGTTCACACCTTCCAGGGTTCGCAGAACAAATTTCCCAGTGGACGGATTCGGGAAAACTTCGATCGATGTTGCGGTACTCTCTTCGTGGATCGAGGTAGTGACCACACAGAGATCCTGCACCTGTACCGGTACATTGCTTTCAATGAACGAATTGTTGCCGAGTGCCCCGGAACTGTTGTATCCCCAAGCCCATACCGTACCATCGTTCCGCAAGGCCAGCGCATGGAATTCACCAGCGGCGATCGCTACTACATCGTTCAATGATGACACCTGAACAGGTTCATTGCTGTCGATGTTCGTGCCATTGCCGTGCATGCCGTAATTGTTCTGTCCCCAGGCCCATACGGTGCCATCGCTCTTCAGCGCGAGCGAAAAATACTGTCCGGCTGCGATCGCTACCACATCATCGATCCCGCTCACCTGAAGCGGCACATTGCTGTTCGTGTTGGTACCGTTGCCCAGTTCGCCGTACACGTTCCATCCCCAGGCCCAAACCGATCCATCCGATCGCAAGGCCATGGCATGTGCCCTTCCCGATGTGATCGCGACCACATCATTTAGGCCGGTCACATCCACCGGCACCGGGCTGTTCACGTTGTCACCATTGCCCAGTTCACCATAAATTCCGCTTCCCCAGGCTTTCACGGTCCCATCTTCCAGCAGCACGATGGAATGTCCCCATCCACCGGCCACCGCAATCGCCTGCTCCACGCCATCCACCTGTACGAAACTCGTTATGATCCCGGTGGAATCATTTCCCAGTTCACCATAACTATTGCCACCGGTGGCCCGAACGGTACCATCATCCATTACGAGAAGTGTATGTCCGTACGAATGCCACACCTTGATCACGCCATCGATCGGGATCTGCACAGGTAAGGGACTGCTCTCCTGATCTCCCATACCGAATTGTCCACCTGCATTGTTTCCCCATCCCCACAAAGTGCCATCTGAACTTCTGGCGAACGAATTCGCTCCGAGCCCCGGCGCAAGCATCACCACATCCGTAAGTCCGGTCACGGCGACCGGCAGGTTCATGCTGGCATAGGCCCCGTTGCCCAATTCTCCGATCCCGTTGTTGCCCCAGGCCCGTACACTGCCATCGGCACAGATCGCCAGTGAATGATAACCGCCCGCAGCAATGGTCTGCGAGAACATTTCAGTGTACCAGAATGGTCCCATGAGGGCACAGGAAATGAGCCAGGTCGCACGCATGATCATTGGTTTTGCCATCGAGATGAATGGTCACGAAAATTAATCCGGTGATCCGCGATCGGCCCCAGGTACTCGATCAACAAAATAGCGAAGCTTCCATTCACAAGCGGGATCGGTGGCCGGTGGTTTGATGGAATGGCTGCGAAATGTTCCGTGCCTGCTTCATTCCATTTGCGATCTGCCTTTCGATCTCCCTTCACGCCCAGCGCTACATCACTGCGGGTGGCGTGCGTTTCGAACCACAACGGATCGGTTTCACCGTGCAGCACCGCATTCTTCCCCAGACCACTTTGCAGGCGATCGGTATGGGTGCAGAGCGTGAGATAAGTGGACATCTGCTCGCACAACAGCATTTCCCCCTGCTCGGGAAAAGGCTCAACATCTACATCGGTGGTGGTTTTCACCTAGGCGATAACAAGGATCTCGGATCGTTCTACGGCATCGATCTCATCACCGGCGTGGAATACAAGGTGAACGCGATCCCGATCCTGCTCTCGTTCGATTTCAAACCGGCGGTCCACATCGATCACCAGGATTGGATCACTCCTTCCACCGCGTTCTCACTGCGCTACGTCTTCCTCAAGGATAAAAAGAAGAAAGGCGGATTCTTCGATCGGCTTTTCAATGGTGATGAGAAGGAGAAGGACGAGTGATCGTGCTTTCAATTCGATCGATAGTTGGGCGTGCCCCCGCTTGATCCTTTCCGGGCTTCGCCCGCTTACGCCATGGCTACAGCGGGCGAGCCTGCCGAAGCATCAGCGAAGGCGGGGTCGCGCTCTTCGCTCATACTCCTCGGCCGTCAAGAGCACGGCCTGCGGGGTATCCGCTGCGATCGCTCACGCGAGATCGGGCCGCATCACCCTCCGAAACGTTCCCGCGCTGCCCGTTCCAATTCCTCCCGCTGATCCGGGTGCGCTATGGCGATCAGCGCCTGCGCACGTTGACGCAAGTTGCGACCGTACAGATACGCCACACCATATTCCGTCACCACATGATGCACATGCGCACGCGTGGTCACCACACCGGCGCCCTGCTTCAGAAAAGGCACGATCTTGCTCATCCCTTTCGCGGTGGTCGATGGCATCGCGATGATCGGTTTTCCGCCTTTGCTGAGCGCCGCACCGCGCATGAAATCCATCTGCCCGCCCACACCGCTGTACTGGTACGTACCGATGCTGTCCGCGCACACCTGGCCGGTGAGATCGATCTCGATCGCGCTGTTGATCGCCACCACCTTCGGGTTCTCACGGATCACCGCTCCGTCGTTCACATACTGTGCATCAAGGAAGGCGAATTGCGGATCATCGTCCAGCAGATCGTATAACTCGCGCGAGCCGATCGCGAAACTGGTCACGATCCGGTTCGGATGCTTCTTCTTGTACCGGTTGGTGATCACCCCGCGCCGCAGCAGATCGATGATCCCGTTGCTGCACATCTCCGTATGGATCCCCAGGTTCTTGTGGCCGGTCAGGCTCGCGAGCACGGCATCGGGAATGGCACCGATCCCCATTTGAAGCGTTGCGCCATCATCCACCAATTCCGCCACCAGCTGTCCGATCCGCCGTTCACAGTCGGTGATCTTCTTCCGGTAATCCACCTCCGGCAACGCATCATCCACTTCCGCCATCGCCGCGAAACGGCTCACATGCACGTGCCCTTCGCCATGTGTGCGCGGCATGTTCGGGTTCACTTGCGCTATCACTGTCTTCGCATTGCGCACCGCCGATCGGGCCACATCCACGGAAACGCCTAGCGAACAAAAGCCGTGTTTATCCGGTGGCGAAACGTGCACCAGTGCCACATCGATCAGCATGTTGCCGCTGTCGAAAAGCCGCGGGATCTCGCTCAGGAACACCGGCACGTAATCGCCGCGTTCGGTGTTCACCACCTCACGCACGTTCTGTGATACGAACAGCGAGTTGATGAAGAAACGTTCGCGCACACCGGGCTTTTCCAACCCGATATCACCAAGCGTGCTTATGCTTACCAATTCCACATCCTTCAATTCACCGGCCCGATCGAAGAGCGCGTTCAGTAAGGTGAGCGGCGTGGCGGCACTTCCGTGGCAGAAAACGCGATCGCCGGACTTGATCAGGGAAACGGCCTCTGCGGCCGAAGAGAACTTCAAGGACATGGGCGCAAAGATCGGGCGGCCAGTATACTTCCCCGATCCGGAGCCGCCGGTGATCGGGCCATTCATACCACATTCCGGCCCGGATGTCAACCTTCATGGAGTTTCTGCGTTGAACAGGTTGAAAACCATTCAAAATGGCGTTCCGGATCTCTTTCAAGCGCGGAAGCCGGCAATCGCTGCAGGCAGCGCGCTATTTCCATGGTGTGATCGACGGATTGATCCACGAGATCGTGGAGGGAATGGATGTGCAGGACCATTACATCACCACGATGAAAGGCCCTTCGCTCCACCTGCGGATCTGGAGCCAGCTGCCGCTGCAACGTGATACACTGCACGAATTGATGGACCTGCTGATGACACTTCGCCAGCAGATCCATGATCTGCTCGAAGGACCTGCCGGCCGCCAGCGCGTGGAAAAGCTGGCCCGTGAATGGCTGGCAAGGCACCTGGGTGGCGTGGACCTTTACGTGGAGGTGACCATTGTGAACAACGATTCCAGGGTGGATGAGCGATCGGAATTCACGCTGGCCATGGTGCATGGCCGCTGTGCCATGATGAGTACGGATCAATGCCTGTTCACCTGGCTGGACCGGGACGTTTTCGGGTTGACGCTCGCTGGCCATGGCAGCTACCTCCTGGAATTCGTGCCCGAAGTGCGTTCCGATCTGCGGAAAGCTTCCTGAACCCTGGATATTGTGAACGATCGGCTGCCGATAAGGCAGATATTTTCCATGGCAGAGATCTTGCCTGAAGGGCGTAACTTTGTACCCCAGGAAAGCAACCAAAAAGGGATCAGCGATGCTCCCGACCCAATAAGATGGCACTAGAGATCACAGACAACAACTTCGAGGAACTCGTACTGAAGAGCGACAAGCCCGTGCTTGTGGATTTTTGGGCGGAATGGTGCGGCCCATGCCGCATGGTCGGCCCGGTTGTGGAAGAGCTCAGCAAAGAGTATGAAGGCAAAGCCGTTGTAGGCAAGGTGAACGTTGACAACAACGCGCAGATCAGCATGAAATACGGCATTCGCAACATCCCCACGATCCTGTTCTTCAAGAACGGACAGGTGGTGGATCGCAGCGTGGGCGCCGTTCCCAAAACGCAGCTCACCCAAAAGCTGGACGGCCAGCTCGCCTGATCGGAACAGGATAAAGTAGTTCGCGGCCTGGCGCCGATCATTTCCTGCAAAAGACCTTCGATCCACGATCGGAGGTCTTTTGCTTTAGCAGGAGGCACGATACAATGGATACTTTTAATGCGTTCAAACCGAACAGAACCTTCCATGGCACTTGAACAACGACACATCCAGGCGCTGAGCGCTCTTGAATTCAAGGCACGCCAGGTGGTGGAAGGCTTCCTGGCCGGTCTGCACAAAAGTCCGTTCCATGGCTTTAGCGTTGAATTCGCCGAGCATCGTGCCTACAATGCAGGCGAAAGCACGCGCCATATCGATTGGAAGCTGTTCGCCCGCACGGACAAATTGTTCGTGAAGCGTTACGAAGAGGAGACCAACCTGCGATGCCATCTGGTGATCGATGGAAGCAGCTCCATGTACTATCCGCCGAAGGCTGAAAAGAAGGAATTCAACAAGATGGAATTCGCGGTGCATGCCGCAGCGGCCTTCATCCAGTTGCTCCGGAAGCAACGCGACGCCGTTGGCCTTACGGTCTTCAGCGATGAAGTGAAGATCGCCGAACAGGCGCGCAGCAATGCGGTGCACCTTCGCCACTTGATGCAGCACCTGGAAGCGTTGCTCGCTGCGGATGCGCCCGAGCGCGGGCAGGGAACCCGTGTGGTGGAGGCGCTTCACCAGATCGCACAGCGGGCACAACGGCGCAGCCTCGTGGTGATCCTCAGCGACATGCTCGATGGCGCTGATCGCGAAAATGAAGTGTTCGATGCGTTGCAACACCTACGGTTCAACAAGCATGATATCATCCTCTTTCACGTAGTGGATCGAAAGCATGAATTGGAGCTCGATCTGGCCGATCGGCCTTATACGTTCGTGGACGTGGAGACCGGCGAGCAGGTGAAGGCCCACCCCTCCGAGATCCGCGATGCTTATAAAAGCTCGATGGCAGAACGATGGCACCGGCTGAAACTGAAATGCGGCCAATACCGCATCGACCTGGTGGAAGCCGACATCAATGCGGGTTTTGAGCCGATCCTGTTGGAATTCCTCACCAAACGGGCGCGACTCTACTGAGATGATGCGTGCGATCGCCTTATGCTTCATTCCTTTCGCGATCGGTGGATGCACCACATCAGGTCCAGCGGCATCTTCGGTTCAACCGTGCGAACGTGAACACGTCCTCAAGCGATTGAGGATCGATCTTCCCTGCGATTGGCAGGTGGAACGATCGGTGGTTGGCACGGATACGATATTCCGTTTCCTCGATCGTGGGAACGCGGTACTGCTGCAATCCGGAAGGATGTGGAACACCACCACATACTATGACGCTGATAGCAGCCTGCAGGCGGGTTTCAGTGACCGGCGGATCGCTGGAACGATCGAAAAGGATGCTGGTGCCAGTTTCATCCACGGATCCAAGCCTCTCCGTAACCGCGGCGGCGACAGCCTCTTCATCTATCTGGAGGACACCAGCCGTTGGGAGTATTATCACTTCGACGGTGAATTCCTGAACGGAACGAAAATGGTCGAATTCCTTTCAGCGGTGCGTGGATCGGAACTGCTGCGATGAGATCATAACCGCACAGCGAGATCACCATTCTCATCGGCATAGAACCAGGCACCATTGTCGAGGAAGCGCACCCGGAACCTTCCTGCCCCACTTGCGGTGACCTTCTCCTTCAATTCCGGTGGCACGCGTCCAAGCCATGTATGGCCACGTTCGTAACAGATCACGAGACCGGTATCCGTCATATGTGCGCTGTATGGGTTTCCGAGCTTCTGGACACCTTGCTGCAGGTATTCGATCAATCTGGTATCGCTCGCCATGAAACCGGTACGGCTCACTACGATCCAATCGCCGTTGTCGTTCACCGTGATCGACCTGAACGTTGAACCTGCGGCCGCGCGTTCCTGCAACCTTCCGATCAGATCCTCAGGCATGCCTTTCGCCGTTACGGATCCAGCGTGCACCACCAGCCAGCTGCCGTTCTCACGTAGAACGATATCATCGATCCGTTGATCCGTGCCATCGATCTGGCGTAATGTTTCCTTCAGATCGGAAGGTATTTCCTTGGTAAAAGCGATCTTATTTGTGCCCCTTACGGCCACCGATCCCCTGTTCACGGTGATCGCCATTATGCGGGGATCCCCCCATTCTTCCAAGGTCTTCAGGAATTGTTCCCGATCATCTGCGGGTCGTGCAGATGATCGTGGCGGATCTGGTACGGAAGCTTCAGGCTGGGAGCCACGCAAGCGCAACAATCCATGCAATTCCACCGCCGGCACAGCGAAATTCAGGTTCTGTCCCTCCCTGCTCTGTGATACTGCCACACCGATCAGTTGTCCCTGCGCGTTCAATACCGGTCCGCCACTGCTGCCGGGCGAGATCGGCGCAGTGATCTGCACCAGATCATAACCCGAATGCTGGCGGAGAGCGCTCACGATCCCATCACTGAAGGTGGCCGGAAGCCCCTGCGGAGTTCCGATCACATAGACCCGCTGCCCGATCCGAACAGGTTCCGTGCTTATCGGGATCGCCGGCCGGTCCAGACCACGCACCTTCAATAACGCAAGATCACGGTCACGATCGGCGGCAACGACCCCTTCGATCTGGTAACGCTTGTTGGAGTTGCTCGGAAAGCACGCCGCTGAACGGCTGCCCTGGATCACATGATAGTTCGTGACGATGATATTCGGGGCCACAAAGAATCCCGAACCCTGCGAATTGTCCGTAACAATGGTGACGGTGGAAGGAGCAAGTGCCGCATAAAGGTCCTCTGGTTCCTGGCCTGAAACGCTCAAGGGAAATAGGAGGAATAACGATCTCACCAGGGGTGATCGAAAAAGCTGCGCTGCAGTATGCATGACCGATCAGTACGATCGATATGCCAAACTCGCATGGAATGAAAAAGATCCCCCCGGATGGTGAACCTGCGCTGCGCGTTCCTGCGAGTAGGTCATGTGGATCGGGAAGTGCGTGAGGG
>JAEYYE010000097.1 GCA_023430945.1 Bacteroidota bacterium | reverse complement strand
TGGCAGGAGGAACTACGGGGGAATTGCAGATCGAACTGCAACCGCAACAGGTGATAACCGCCACGGATACTGTTGTTGTTCATCCCACACCAGTGATCACGATCGAAGAGATCGGCAATTCGATCTGTGGATCGGACACCTTGATCGGTGTGATCTGGTTGTTGGATGGAGATACGATCGAAGGCGAGACCGGCCCTTGCATCGAACCGATCGCACCCGGAGCGTACCAATTGATCGCCTCGGATACGATCGGCTGTACCGGGATCAGCGAGCCGTTCATCATCTGTCCGGAGATCGAGATCACGCAGACCGATAATGTCTTGCACGTGCCTTCGGGCTTCGACAGTTATGCTTGGCTGTTGAACGGCGTACCGATCGAAGGTGCCGACCAGCCTTTTCTGATCATTGAGCAAGCAGGGAACTATTCGGTGCAAGTTGATGCGGGGGATGGCTGTGTGATCACGGCGAGTCTGGACCTGATCACAGTGGTGGAAGGGTTGGATCAAGTGAATGTAGAGATCCTGGTATTTCCTAATCCAGCAAATGCGCAGATCAATATCATTGGCGATGGAATGATCGGTTCGAAGGCTGAAGTTGAATTGATCAATGCGGTCGGATCAGTTGTCTTCTCAACTGCGATCCCGATCAATAATGGAAAGATGGACCATCAACTTCGAGTGGATCAGGCGACCGGGAGTTATCATCTGCGGATCACCGATCAGCAGATGACGTACATACGGAAACTGACCATCCAATAAGCCGTTCCTGAACCACCCACCACCTCTGCGTGTACTGCATGCACGCTACTGCCGTTGTGCCGTACCTTCGGGGTGCAATAGCCCTTCTGCGGAAGCGTTGAAGAAGGGACCACGAAGATGTCTACAGAACTCGATCACCTGATCGCCAAGCTCGATGCCTTCATACGCCGGTACTACCAGGACCAGCTGATCCGTGGCGCGCTCTACAGCCTGGGGTTGCTCGTGCTGGTCTTTCTTGTGGTTGCACTGCTGGAACATCTGGGCCGCTTTGGCACTGCTGCAAGGACCGCGATGTTCTGGGGCACGGTCGCGATCGCTCTGTTCATATTGATCCGCTTCATTGCGATCCCGCTGGTGAAACTCTTCCGTTTGGGTGAAGTGATCAGCCATAAGGAAGCTGCGCGCATCATCGGCAGGCACTTCAGTGAAGTGAAGGACAAGCTTTTGAACACGCTTCAATTACGCGAGATGAGCGATGTCTCAGTGGAGCAACGTGCGCTGATCGATGCTGCGATCGAGCAGAGAAGCCGGGAATTGGTACCAGTGCCGTTCTCAAGCGCGATCGATCTTCGGAAGAACACGCGTTACCTGCGCTATGCACTTCCACCGCTTGCCGTTCTGGTGATCCTGTTGTTCGCTGCACCAAGTCTGATCACCGGCCCCACGCAAAGGTTGATCGCGCACAATAGTGAGTTCATTCCGGAAGCTCCGTTCCAATTCGTTATCGTGAACGATGAACTGGTGGTGCCCGAGGAACAGGATTTTGAATTGGTAGTGGAACTGCAGGGATCGGCGATCCCCCAGTTGGTGGAACTGGACATCGATGGCCAGCGGATCCCATTGGTGAAGAAGGATGCCACGCGATTCCAGCATCGTTTCCGTAATGTGCGTGAACCGGTGGATTTCCGCTTCACCGCTGAGGGTTTCAACAGCGGGATGCACACGCTCCGCACGATCCCCGATCCACTGCTGCTTGATTTCAGCATGGAACTCGATTATCCGGATTATCTGGGCATCGCCAGTGAGACCGTGCATAACATGGGCGACCTGAATATTCCGGCAGGCACTGAAGTGAAGTGGAACGTGAACGCACGAAGCGCGGACCGGCTCGAGTTCATCTTCGACGATACCACACATGTGATCCGTCCCGTGGAGGCCTCCGGCCGTAGCGATCGCTTCAATATGGAGCGGCGTTTCCTACGCAGCCACACGTACCGCATGAGCCCGGGCAATGGTGATCGCATCGCGCCCGATCCGCTCAACTACCGGGTTGAAGTGATCCCCGATCTGCACCCCACGATACAGGTGGAGACACGCACGGACAGTACGGCGATCAAGCGTCTCTTCTACCGCGGTGAGATCGGTGACGACCACGGGTTCAAAAGATTGGTGTTCCATTACAGGTTCGTCACAGGTGGCGATAGCGTGGCCGCCGATCGGCGCAGTGGCTCCATGGAACTTCCGATCGACAGGAAAGCGGCCCGCCAGGAATTCTTCCATAGTTGGGAATTGTACGATCTCACCATCAACCCGGGCGATCGGGTGGAACATTGGTTCGAGGTGTGGGACAATGATGGTGTGAGCGGAAGCAAGAGCGCACGAAGCGCGGTGCAGGTTTTCGCCGCACCAACACTGAAGGAACTGGCACAACAGCAGGAGCAGAGCAGTGGATCGATCAAGAGCGAATTGACCGAAAGCATAAAGGAGGCCCAGGATATCCAGCGGGAATTGGAGAAGTTGCGACGCGAAATGCTGGACAAGAAGGAACTGGGCTGGCAGGACAAGCAGAAGATGCAGAACGTGCTCGATCGGCAGAAGGAGCTTCAACAGCGGATCGAACAGAACACGCAGCAGCTGCGCGAAAGCCAGCAGCAACAGCAGGAATTCCGCCAGATGGATGAACAGTTGCTTGAAAAGCAGCAACAGATCCAGGAGCTTTTCGAGAACGTGCTCACCGAGGAGATGAAGGAACTGTACCGCAAGGTGCAGGAGATGATGGAGGCGCTGGACAAGGAGCAACTGCAGGAGCAATTGAAGGATATGCAACTGAGCCAGGAGGACATTGAGAAAGAGCTCGATCGCACGCTGGAGCTCTTCAAGCAGATGGAGGTGGAACAGAAAGCCACCGATCTCGCCGAGCAACTGAAGGACCTTGCCGAAAAGCAGGATGAACTCGCAGAGGAAACAAAGGAAGGGAAGGCCGATCAGGTAGAACTTCAGAAAAAGCAGGATGAATTGAACAAGGAATTCGAAGAGGTTCGCGAGGAAATGGACAAGCTGCAGGAGAAGAACGCGGAACTGGAACAGCCCATGGACCTGCCGGATACCGATCAGCAGGAACAGGAGATCCAGAAGGATCAGCAGCAGAGCAGCGATCAACTCCAAAAGAAACAGAACCAGAAAGCGAGCGGATCACAGAAGAACGCCGCGGAGAAGATGGAGCAGATGGCCTTCCAAATGGAGAGCGCCATGGCCGACAATGCCCAGGAACAGCAGGAGGAGGACATGGATGCATTGCGCCAGCTTCTCGAGAACATCGTGCACCTGAGCTTCGATCAGGAGCAGGTGATGGAGGAGATGACCACCACCAACATCCGTGATCCGCGCTTCATGGAACATGGCCGGGAGCAACGGAAACTTCGCGATGATGCAAAGGTGATCGAGGATTCACTTTTCGCGCTCAGCAAGCGCGTTCCGCAGTTGGAAGGCATCGTGAACCGCGAGATGAACGCTGTGAATTCCAACATGGATGAGGCTGTGGAACATCTCGGCGAAGCGCGCGCCAATGAACGTTTCAAGCCGATGGCCGCTGACAAGCAGCAGCACGCGATGACATCGTTGAACAACCTCGCCTTGTTGCTGGATGAAGCGCTGCAGCAGATGATGCAACAGATGATGCAACAGGGCAAGCCGGGCAGTGGAAGTTGCAGCAAACCGGGAAGCGGCCAGGGCCAGGGCAACAAGCCGAGCATGGCCAAGATGAAGGCGCAGCAGGAAGCCCTGCAGAAGCAGCTCGAGGAGATGCGCAAGGCAATGGAGAAGGGAAAGAAGCCAGGCGAAAAGCCTGGTGAAAAGAACCCTGGAGGACTTGGCATGCCGGGCATGAGCCAGCAGATGGCGCAGATGGCTGCGCAACAGGCTGCGATCCGCAAGGAGATGCAGCGGCTCGCGCAGGAATTGAACAAGGATGGAAGCGGATCAGGGAACGGCCTTCAGAAGCTCGCCGAGGAGATGGAAAAGCAGGAGAAGGATATCGTGAACAAGAAGATCGATCAGCAGACCATGAGACGCCAGCAGGATATAATGACACGCCTGCTCGAACATGAGAAGGCCGAACGTGAACGCGAACTCGATCAGAAACGCACCAGCAATGAAGGCCGGGATCAGCCAGCACCCGATCCGGCCCGGTTCTTCGAACATCACCGGCGCAAGGCGCGCGAGGCGGAATTGTTGCGAACAGTGCCCCCGGGATTGAAGCCTTATTACCGCGATCGCGTGAACGCCTATTTCGGTACATTTGACCGACCCTGAGAAGTCCCATGGCAGCATTGACCCAAGAGTTGGAATTCACGCAGCGGATCGATTTTCCGGCTAAGGCGGAGAACATCGCGATCGCAGAGAAGTTGATCGATGAGGCATGTGCGCGGTACGAGGTGCACGAAAGCATCTACGGCAATTTGCTGATCGCTCTCACAGAGGCCGTGAACAATGCGATCCACCATGGCAACAGGCTCGATCCCTCCAAAACGGTAACACTGGGTTACGAGAAGAAAGGCGACCGCATCATCTTCATGGTGCAGGATCAGGGTCCCGGCTTCGACCATGAGAACCTTCCCGATCCGACCGATCCACAGAACCTGGAGAAGCCGCATGGCCGCGGGGTGTTCCTTATGCGCGCTCTCGCCGATGAGGTCGAGTTCATGGACAATGGAGCCACTGCGATCCTTGCCTTCAGTTTGAAGCCGGTGGCGGAGTGAGCCGTACCGCCGCATCGATCACATTCAAGTCACAAGGGGTTCCATCCGCCTTCAGGGACCGGGCGGCATTGCGTCAATGGCTGGCGTCGGTGGCGCGGGATCATGGCCATCAGCTGCGGGAGTTGAATTATGTTCTGATGAGCGATGATGCCCTGTTGGAATTCAATCGCCGGTACCTTGATCATGACGAATACACCGATGTGATCACATTCGATGGACAGACCGGGACCGGCATCAGCGGCGACATACTCATGAGCTATGATCGGATCCGCGAGAATGCGCGTTCGTTCAATGTGAGCCTGCGATCGGAACTGGAGCGTGTGATGGTGCATGGATTGTTGCACCTGCTCGGCCACCGCGACAAGACCGCGGCGCAGAAAAAGAGCATGCGCGAAATGGAGGATCGGTACCTGGCGCTGCGGCCAAAAGGAAAGGGCCGTCGCCCATAAAGGCAACGGCCCTTCTGCCGCCATGAGCCGCCTCGCTCTTAGTTCACGGCGGAAGTCGATCCGATCTCTTCAAGTTCCTCCTTCACCGATCGGATCACATCATCCACTTCCGATCGGATGTTCTTCATATCCTGTGGTCGTGTACTGTTCACCAAGTCCAAAGCTTGTTCAAGATCCGCCCGGGCTTCCATCATATCCTCCAGTTGATCGGCGAGGATCGAATTCTGTTTTTCAGTGGTCGAGATCTTCAATTCCTGGTCGATCCGGCCGAGTTGCTTATGCACCTGGCCCAACAGGTCCTTCAACGTTCCTGAAAGTGCCCGTGCTTCTTCCACGGGTGTTTGCACCGGGGAGCGATCGGTGGGCGATGCTCCTGCCGGGACATCCTGTCCATGCAAAGAAGCGGAAACCGCCAGGATCAATATCGTGATGATCGTTCTCACGTGATCCACACCCTACAGATCCATGCCGGATCTGGCCGGGATCTTTGATGTGCAGAAGGATCGGGCCGCAGAAAGAGGGAACAGCCTGCCGATGTTCCAGCATTCTGTGGCCGATGCACCCCACGGATCGGGTTGCTCAAACCCAACACGCCCCGATCAGCTTTGTGAATGGAGTTCGGTTTTCCGCTATCAGGCACGCTCTGGCACGGGTTTATGATCCAGGACCGGTGTGATCAAATCATTCATATCATGCTACGCTGGACATTGACCTTTCTTGTTATCGCGATCATAGCCGCCGTGCTCGGCTTCGGTGGTGTTGCCGCAGGAGCCGCAGGGATCGCCAAAGTGCTATTCTTCATATTCCTTGTGCTCTTCGTTCTATCGCTGATCCGCGGAAGCGCCAGCACATGATCAATTCACCGCGTTGAACAGAATGCTGAAGGCGGTGCCTTTGCCCACTTCACTTTCCACGCTCAGCAAGGCACCATGCGCATTCAGGATATTACGCGATTCCGTAAGGCCAAGTCCCATGCCGCCTTTTCTTCCGCTGAAGAATGGCTGGAAGATCTTCTCCTTTTCCTCATATGTGAGACCTTTTCCATTATCGCGTATGACCACCCGCACTTTTCCATTCACTTCCAAGGACGATACGTTCAACTGGCCCTTTCCTGATTCCATCGCTTCCGTGGCATTGATCAGAAGGTTCACGAAAGCGATGGTGAGCGTTTCCTTGTCCATGTTCACGAAAGGAAGATCCTCGCCGAGGTCCAGCGCGCAGTTGATGCTTTCCAATTCGCACCGGTCCTTGATCAATTCATAGGCCTTCAAGATCACCGTATTGATCGATCCGGGTTGAAGCACCATCTCCATCGGCCGCGATGAATGGAGCATTTCGCTGATCAACGTGCGGATGCGCCCTGCATTCCTTTTCAGGATATCGGTGTACAGGCCGGCCCCATTGCTTTCGGCAGGCGGATATTCCACTTCCAATTGCTCCAATGCGAGCTGGATGTTCGTGAGCGGATTGCGTACCTCGTGGGCGATCAATCGGGCGAATTTGCCTGTTACGGCAAGGCGTTCGCTTTCCTGTATGATCTGTTGCTGCCGCCTTGTCTCCGTGATGTCCATGAACGTGACCACGAAGCCATCGAGCAGGCGCACGGCCGAGATGTTATACCAAAGCTTCTGGCCTTCCTGGTCGATCATATGTTCGATGAAGAGCGGTTCACCACTATCGACCACGTGTTTGAAACGATCGAACAATCCTTCGGCGATCAGGAGCGGCATCTTCACTGAGAGACGAGCGCCGATCAACTCTTCAGATGGGCTGCCGACCATGGAGGTCGCGGCATCGTTCACCTGCATCCATTCAAAATCCGAGATCTCACCTTTTTCATCACGTATGGATCGGAAGGCCATGATCCCGCTCGGCGAACTGTCCAGCACGCGCTTCAAACTTCTCTCCGCAAGCTCACGCGTTCGTGCTTCCTTGTCACGTTCGCGCGCCGTATTACGGGCCACGCGTTCGGCAAGCTGCACGCGCTCCAGGGTCCGGATCAACCGGAAGAAGAGCAGACCGATGCCAAGCAAGGCGAGCAACGCGTAAAGCAGGATCATCATTGGCGTCACCAGCCCGAGCGATCTTTCCTGCATGGCGCGGTACTGTAGCGCGTGACCGTGTCGTGTAAGCAACTCACGATGGATCCGTCGTAATTCCTCCATCTGTGCGTTCCCTTGCTTCAACAATTCCGGATCCGGCTCCCCGATCGCGGCCCGGCCCGTGCGCTGATCCTTGATCAGCATTTGAAGGTTTGTGAGCTTCTGCCGCAGGCTTACCTTGATGCCGAGCGGTCTGCTTACGCCTTCGGTATCCGGAAGCAGGGTGAGCAATTCGCTCAAACGTTCATCCAACTTGGGCAACGCGGCCTTGTAAGGCTCCAATAAGGCGGAATCGCCGCTCAGCAGATAACCACGGCAACCGAGTTCAGCATCGTTCACCAGTTCGAAGAACCGATCGGTGGCATGCATGATCTGATGCGATCGCCGGATCGCATCGTTCTCCGCCTTGTAACGATCCAGGTTATTGTACGCGAAACCGAGCAGGGCCACCACCAGCAGAACACTGGCGATGGCAATGGCCTTGATGAACCTGTTCTCCTGGTCGGTGTCCATCACCCGGAAGGTCTTTCCCCGGGCAGTTGATCCGCTCGCAGGTGGTCCGCTGGTTCCCGTGCTCATGCGGCTACGGGAACTTTAGAGGTCTATCCCGAAGGATTTCAATTTGTTGTACAGCGTCTTCCGATCGATGTTGAGCATCTCGGCGGTGCGCGATTTATTGAAACCGTTGCGCTCCAAAGCGGTCAGGATCGCCTGTTTCTCGGCATGCTGGGCCACGGCGCGCAGATCATCATCGCCGGCCAGTACACGTTGTTCCGTACTTCCGCCACCGGCCACCGCACGTTCCATGGGTCGCGATGCGGTGCCGGCAATGATCTCCATGGGCAGTTGCTCCAATTGAAGCGTTTCGGTATTGCAGAGAAGAACGGCGCGCTTGATCACGTTGTTCAATTCACGCAGGTTTCCGTACCAGGCGTGCTGCTTCAATTTTTCGAGCACCTCCGGCGACATGCCGGTAACGTTTCGGCCAAGCCTTTCCGCTGCGATCCGCAGGAAATGCTCCGCGTACATCTGTATATCCTCCTTTCGATCGCGGAGCGGGAGAAG
>JAEYYE010000071.1 GCA_023430945.1 Bacteroidota bacterium | reverse complement strand
ATTCAAGGCTTATTGCACACGCGTGGGCAGCGGCCCCTTCCCCACCGAATTGCATGATGAGGTAGGTGAACAGATCCGCATGGCCGGGCATGAATTCGGCAGTACCACTGGCCGCCCACGCCGCTGTGGCTGGCTCGATCTTCCAGCGCTCAGGTACGCTGTCATGATCAACGGCATCACCGAACTGGCGATGATGAAGGCCGATGTGCTGAACGAAATGGACAGCGTGAAGCTGTGCACCGGGTACAAGGTGAACGGCAGGCTTACCGATCGCGCCCCATACGACATGTCGGGGATCGAACCAGTGTACGCCGAGATGGACGGCTGGGGTGATTGCGATCATACCAGCGGACTCCCTGCAGCATTGGATCGTTACATCAGCACGATCGAAGAAGCGGTGGGCGTGCCGATCACACTGGTATCGCTTGGTCCCGATCGCGAGCAGACCGTTATGCGATCGGCCGCATCCAAAGTGCTCCACTGATCCGATCGATGGCGAAGCGTAAAGTAAGGCCAACACGCTCCGCAGGCGAAAGCCGATCGATACCGGAAGAATTGCAACGCAGGCTGAAAGGCTTGCTGGGTGAAGAATTCGATCACTTCATGCAGGCGATGGAAATGCCTGCGCCGGTAAGCATCCGCATGAATCCATTGAAAGGGATCACCGATCGTTCATCGGATCCAGTGCCTTGGTGTCCGGCAGGATCGTATCTGGCCGAGCGTCCTTCCTTCACCTTCGATCCGCATTTCCACGCCGGTGCCTATTATGTACAGGAAGCGAGTTCGATGTTCCTCGAGCAGGCGATCGCGGCGAGTGGATCGGCCGATCGCGATCTGCTGGCATTGGATCTTTGCGCTGCTCCTGGCGGAAAGACGACGCATCTGCGGAGCCTGCTCACAAAAGGTTCGCTGGTCGTCGCGAACGAAGTGGATCGGCGTAGACAACCGGCATTGCTGGAGAATATTTGGAAATGGGGCCATGGTAACGTGATCATCACCGCAAGTGAGACTTCGCATTTCGCTTCACTCCCCGAATATTTCGATCTGGTCCTGCTCGATGCGCCTTGTTCGGGAGAAGGAATGATGCGGAAAGATCCGTTCGCGCGTGAACAATGGTCGCCGCGATTGGTGCAACAATGCGCGACCCTGCAGCGGGAACTCATTCAACATGCGTGGAGCTCCCTGAAGCCCGGCGGATGCCTTGTCTACAGCACGTGCACCTGGGAAACTTTGGAAAATGAAGATCAACTTCACCCGTTGATCGCAGAAGGTGCATTTGCGGTCGAGATCCCGGTGCCAAATGATCGGGGTATCATATCCAGCGGGCCGGGCTATCGGTTCTACCCGCACCGTACGCGCGGGGAAGGCCTGTTCATGGCGTTGTTGCGGAAACCGGGTGATCACGAGCTGCGCAGTTCCCGAACTGCCTCCAACACGATCCAACTGCCATACTTTATCGCCGATCCGGATCGATTCCATGTGAGCCTGTTGAACGGGATCCAACATGTGGTGGATGGAACATGGGCGAAGGAGACCGATGTGATAACGAAAGTTCTTCGCACTTTGGCACCGGGGATCCCCGTTTCTGAAATGAAGGGATCGGAGTACAGGCCGCATCCAGCACTCGCATTGAACCGTTCGATCGAAATGAAAGGGATACCCGCCACCGATCTGGGCGAAGATCAGGCGATCGCCTATCTGCAGGGCCGATCGCTGCCGGCAACCGGTGAACGCGGCCCTTCCCTCGCCACATTCCAGGGCTCGCGTCTGGGTTGGCTGCATGGTGTTGGCGACCGCTGGAACAATCGCTGGCCGGATCAATGGCGCATCAGATCGCAGCGGCCTGCGGTATTTTCTTCCGACCGATGAAAAGGAACACGATCACCGATCATCGCTGATGGAAACGTTCCTGGACTGGTTCGAACGGCATAAGTACGGCGTGATCGGAACGCTCACCATCCATTCGTTGATGCTGTTCATCTTCACAATGAAGGACCTGCAGACAGTGCCCGATCCGGATGAGCGCAGCGACATGGACATAGAACTCGTGAGCATTGAAGAAGCGGAACAGCTGATCGAGGAAATGGAGAGCGAAGAGCCCGTCGCCTCGCAGAAGGTGACGAACCTCACGAGCAACATCACCGCCGAAAGGGCGATGAGCAGCTTCTCGAGCCAGCGCCTTGCCGAACGTGTGGAGGAAGATCTGAAGCAGTTCGAGCAGGAGGAATTCGATCGGTTACGGGAAGAGCGGCGCGAGCGCGGTGAGGAAGTGCAGATCCCCGAGCTCGATCCGAGCAAGTGGAACAAGGAACTTTACATGGACAAGGCCGCCGAGCCTGTACGGATCGAAGGCGCCACCACCGTGTGGCACGACCTGGAGGGCCGTGTGCGCGAGAACGATGTTCCGGGCTATCTCTGCCCATCATCCGGCCGTGTCGCAGTTCGCGTAACGGTCGCCGGTGATGGATCGGTGCAGAAGGCCGAGCTCGATCCATCGCGCAGCGCCAAGGCCGATGAATGCATGATCGAACATGCACTGCGATCCACGAAGCGCGCGCGCTTCAGTCCGGGACCGTCATCGCAGAACGGCACGGTCTACTTTCTGTTCGTACCGCAGTAACATTTGGGCGGCGCTGTTTAACTTTCCGCCATAACCACCACATGATGATCCACCGTACGCTGATAGCCGGTCTTTGCTTTCTCGGAAGTTTTTCCATCGCGATGGCGCAGGAGGAAAAACCCGCTACCGTGGTGAAGTCCGGAGGCATGGAGATGAAGGCTGTTGATGAACGGCCGAACAGCGTGATCATCCTGAGCCCCGCTTCTGCGAAGGGTGATTTTGACAAACTTCCGCATCACCCGGAATGTGAGGGGAAGGAAGGACAGGAAAGTCTTGATTGTACCGCAGCGCAGATCCGAAAGCTGAGCGCAGAGAAGCTCGGTGCACCGGGACTCGATATGGAACAATGGGGCTCATCGGCAGTAGCGATCAACTTCACGATCAACCAATTCGGTGAAGTGAAGGACATCCGCGTGGATCATTCGGGCGATCAGGAGCTTTCGAAGAAGCTGATCGTTGCGCTTTACGATCTGCCGAAGTTCGATCCGGCCACCAAGGAAGGCAAGGCGGTGAATTCGAGCATGCAGGTGAATTACCGCTACGAGGAGCTCTTCCGGAAATAGAAGCACTTACGGATCGAACCGATCCGATCTGTTCAATCGTTGAAGTACCTGCTGTTCCAGGAATCCTTGCTGAACTGGCCGAAGAAGGCGAACCAGCCGAACAAGGTGAAGCTGTAGCAGACCAGGTTGCACCACACCACGAAGAGAATGCGGTGTACGCCCATGCTCTCCAGCAATGCCGCTGGCGCGATCATTGCGATCAGGCTGGCGAAAAGTGTGACCGTGATCGCAAGGTGCGCAGCTTTTCGCGTGGGCCAGCCGGCGATCATCCGCCAGGGCGAAAGATCATGCCCCCATTTGTAAACCAGGTAGTAGCGATCGTTCCCGATCGGAACGAAGAGCAATGGGTCCACCTCGCTATCGCAAAGCTTGAAGCGCTCGGCCGGCGCCATCATCTTGAAACTGGTGATCGGCATTTCAGCGCGGACTTCCAGTGATCGGATCTGGTGGATCGCCTGCAACGGTATGCTTCCCTTGAAAAGGCCTGAATCCAGGAACCTCAATCTGTATTTGATGCAAAGGGTGCGGATCGAACCGATCGAAAAGATCCGATCGGGATCGAGCCCTTCGATAGGGATCGGTCTTTCCTTGCGCGAGCTCAGTACAACAGCCTTCAGGATATCATCCTGTTTCTGTTCCTCTTCGAGCCATTGATGGACCTCGTCCACCAGTCTTTGCTGCCCGCGCAGCAATCTTTCCAATCGTTCGCGTTCTGTTGATGTGGCCATGGCAGTAAGTTCATCAACGCCGCAGCAGCCGATCTGTTATCCGCTCAACCTTCGTTGCGTGCGGCCATGCTCAATTCCGCGGCCAACCGGTCGGCCTCGGCATTGCGATCACCGTTCAACATGGCCTGCTTCACGTTGGCGGGTGTATCCAGGGCAACGGTGGAAGTGACCAGTTCGTTGGGCGGGGTGAGCCGGCAGGAAGCGTGCACTTCCAATGGCTGCCGGTGAGTTCCCTTCTCCACCACCACGGTCCACTTGCCTTCGTAGGGTACCACGAAACGTACCGGCGACTCATCGAACATGCCGCCATAGTACGTATGGGTCTTGCCAAGCTTGTATGCCCTGAACTGTCTTCCATTCAAGAACTTCACCTTCGTGGGAGTATCGATCTCCACCTCGATGATCTCGTTTCGCTGTGCCTCCAACGTTTGATGCAGGAACTTCATACTGCTGCTGACTGTTTGGGTAAAGATAGCTAAGACCGTGCAGATCTATAGTTTGATGCTGAGCACCGGATAGTTGGTGTGGTTCACTATATCCTCCGTGAGGCTGCCATTCACCACGTGGAAGAAACCGGTGCGGCCGTGTGTGGCCATGGCGATCAGATCCGCGTCGATGTCGCGGGCGAAATTAAGGATGCCTTCCTCGATGGTGAGATCATTGTAGATCGTGGCGGTGAACTTTCGCAGTTCGTAACGCTGCAGGAAAGCATCGATCGCGCGGTGGCTATCCCTGCTGCGCTCGAAGCTTTTCGGTGTGTTCACCTTCACCAGGTGGATCTTGGGATCGAACAGATCGAAGAACGGACGGAACCGATCGAACTTCTCCACATCCTGGTTCGAGAAATTGGAAGCGAACACCACATCGCGGACCACAAGATCTTCGCTGTGCTGCTTGATCACCAACACCGGCATGGGCGCATGCCGCACGATGCGCTGCGTGTTGGAACCGATCATTTCACGCCTGATGCCCTTGGTTCCATGGGATCCCATTACGATCAGATCCACCTGCGCGATCCGTTCGTTGCGGAATATCTCCGTGAGCGGAAGCTGGCGTAGCAGGAATTTGCGCAGCGGTATATCCTGAAGGAACGGGAGCTTCGGGATCTCGTTCAACCGATCGTTCATCTCCTGGCGCTTGCGTATCGCTTCCTTGGTATTCTCGGTCTGCTCGTAAAGGTGCGCGATATAGATCGTAGCCTCGGAATGCCGGGCGATCTGGGCGGCCACCTGCAGCGCATCCGTGGCACAATCCGAGAAATCATAAGGAACAACTATCGTTTTGATCCCCATGGTACTGATCGGTGCTTGCCGATGGTGGCAATGTACGATCCCCGGATCGATCCGGCAACGACTTTCTGCAGGTTTCCTCGATCCATCCTTATTACGTTTTGATCACCATGGAAAATGATATGTATGAATAACAATGAGAAAAGGGATCGGTAGTTAGCCGGATACATATTCCAGGAAACCTCACCCACCATTAAAGTTCGGATCTTCAGGGTCTTTGAATCGGGTCACCAAAGATGATGGTTCCATCTTATCGAGAGATAGCCCACGTTCATCGGCTATGATCGTCCATTCGTCGACAAAAAATTCTTGACAGAAATTAAGAAAGTCCTCTAATATTGATCCCGCCAAACAACTGACATTCCTGTACGCTCAATAAAAGGGATCAAATGAAGATCCATAGCAGCAGTCCAGGAGGTTACTCCAAACCATTTTACAATGAAGGCACTGTACAAAGTCCTGCTGCAGATGTGCAGTAATGACCGGAATTCGAGCGTGGTGGGACAGATCATCCTGCTTCTGGTCGCCTCGCTCCCATTCGGCGTAACGGTGAACGCGCAGCTCAATTACAGCCAGGGCTGGGAGGCGACTGGAAATGGTGGCTGGACTGTCTCCACCGGTGGCCGAAGTACCACGTCACCATGCGTGGGTTCAGCTGGTATGAAATGGGATATCAGCGATCTGAATAGCGGGACGTGGACCCTCACCTCCCCTTCCGTTGGTGTAAGTAACGGCCTTCCATCCACCTTGACCTTCACATTTCGGCGAAGTTCATCCACGAATTTCCAAAGCTTGAATTCGGCATGGTCAACGTCTGCTTCAGGACCATGGACAGCGATGTCACATTCCGTATCGAACAACAACTGCACGCAGTATACGATGACCTTCTCGCCGCCTGCCGGGCAAAGTGTTTACATAAGGCTGCAGATGTCCAAAGGTTCGAGTTTTTCCTTCACTACGAGAAATTATTACTTCGACGAAGTTCTGGTATCACAAGCATCACCGGTCTGTCCTTCCGCAACGTTCACGATGGTGGATGATTGCTCATCGAACCAGTATTCGATCAATGCGAACGTTTCCGTAAGTGGTCCTGGTGCCTCTCTCGCATATACTGTGGATGGTGTACCCGCTGCATCCCTGGCGATACCCGCCCCTGGTCCATATTCGATCGGACCATTTGCCTCCACCAGTACAGTGAACTATGAGTTGAGCAATGCGCATTCCAGCTTTTGCGGTGGATCGCTTACCGGAAATGCATTTTCAAATTGCCCGGTAACGATCAACTGTGGAACCGTCCATACGTTCTCACATTGTTACACGAACAACGATCAGCGCACATTCACCTATGTGAATCCCGACCCAGCGGGAAAAGTGAGCATCAAATTCCTTCCGACAAGCCCGGTCGCTCCTGGTGATGGTGTCACCTTCTGGGATGGGATGCCGAACACCACGCAATTCCCGATGATCGGCGTGAGCGATCTAAGCTCGCACGGCAACATCATTTCCCCGAACAATACCTTTTCCTTCACCATTCAAAGCGATGCCAGCGGCAGTTGTGCTGATGGAACAGTAAGCGATGATTGGACATTTGAAGTGAAGTGCGTTGCAGACGGCGGTTGTGCCGAACCACAAGGCGATGTGCTTGTTTCCACGAATTGTGCTGGCGGCACTTTCAGTCTTGGTGTGGACCTTTATGATCTCGGTTGGAATGGGACCACGAACGACTATCCGGCCAGCGCAGGTATCCGCTATTCGGTGGATGGTGGCACACCGGTGGATCTAACGAACATTACCGAAGGTTTCCATGCATTGGGCAATTTCCCGTTGTGGAGCAGCGTGAACATCACCCTCCTCAATGAAGATGATGCGGTATGCCACAACAACCTTGGTGCGTTCACGAAAAATGCGGCCTGTCCACCGGCCAATGACGCATGTGCGAATGCTGAAGCA
>JAEYYE010000040.1 GCA_023430945.1 Bacteroidota bacterium | reverse complement strand
GAAGCCTCCAGCCGCGTTCCCGTATTCCTGTCCAACAGATATCCGGCCCGCAATTCCGCATGGACCAACGTGATCGGATCATGATGGCCGTGGTAATATCCCAGATCGTAGTAACGACCATCCGGCTGCTTCGGCCGATCGGAATCAGGCCTGAAGATGTTGTTGCCGTAACTATCCACGCTGTCGGCGCCCATCAATGCCACGCTGGTGCGCACGCTGTACAGGAATTTCCCCCGATCCAGGTCCGCGTGACCGATCAGTTCATGTACGTTCGATCCGAACGGATGCGCCAGCGGCTGACCGAAATGCGCATAGTTCTGTATGTTGTTGATGTGCGTGTACATGAACGGCCGCACGTAGTTCCATTCCGCGCGCAACGTCAACCCATCCACCTTGAACGCATTCCGCGCCACAGCGCCGAACTGCAACGCCTGTTTGTTCGCGTACCAACCGGTGCCGTTGCGTACGTGGTACATCAGGAATTCATCCATCACGAACTGTGAATACAGAATCGTGTTGCGGCCCACCTTTCCGTTCACCGAAACGCCGATCAGCGCATTGTCCGGCGAGCCGGTGTGGAATTCCACCGGGCGGTAGAAGATCACCGGGTTCAGGTAATGCATGTCGAAACCGCGCGGATATTTCTCGCTTCCCGGATCAAAGACTATCGCCTCGAAGAGCGAAACGTTCAACCGGGGGATCGCATTCCAGGAGAGGTAATGCATGGCGGCGTATTTCCGCCGAAAATTGGGCCGACCGTCACCGCCGCCGCGATGATCGTCCATCATGGCGTACAGGTTCACATACTTCACCTTCCAGATCGTGGTGGTGATCCGCAGATACGGATAGCCTTGCGCCTCGTTGCTGAGCATCAGCGATCGGTATCCTTCGCCAAAAAAATTCCGGCCACGACCCGCAGTGATGTTGAAATACTTTCCGGGATCCCAGCTCATATGCGCGTTCCAGTCGTAGTGCGTATAGATCGGCGCATCGCCGTAGGCATATCCTTCGCCCGGCGAGATGCCGGTGGCGCGCACGTAGCGATCCAGGTAGGTTGGAAAGCGCTCGTTCCAGATCTGTCCATCCACATGGAAATTCAAGGCCGATCCAACATCCAGGTCCGACCAGATCCCGCCGCCTGCACGGTGAAAGAACGCATCATCCGCACCCGGCTGCATGCTGCCTGATAGATCCAGCAACGGCCCGATCCGGAATTTCCGATCGTTCGACGCAAGCCGATCCAACGCGCCAAGGGCCGATCCCGGCAACGGGAGACGATCACTGAACAAAAGCGTATCCTTCGCGATCAGCGCGTTCACTTCACGTTGCCGGTAAGGCCGTATCGATGTATGGAAATCCGTCTTGTGCCAGTACAGCCGATCGGCGAAGCCCCTCTCCACTTCACGGCTCAGCGGCACGTAGCCGTTCTGTGCGAAAGCGATCGAATTCAACAGAATAGAGAAGAGAAGGAGTTGGGCGTGTCCCTGCCGAAGCTTCAGCGAAGGGGGCGTCAGGCCGGGAGCTTGTCCTGAGCGAAGTCGAAGGGCTGCAGATCCTCGCTGCGCTCCGGGCTTTCCGCTCCCATCCTTCACGCGACCTTCACGCCACATCATTGTTCACGGCGTTTGGGTATCGCGAATGGCAGCATCGCCAGCACGAACGCGGTTATTCCCATCACCATAAGGCCCACGTTCGGGTGCCATTTGCGCGTGATCAGGCTCAGACCGATCACGATCACCGCATAGATGTAAAGCACGCCCACGGTGCCGCGATGACCGAGCCCAAGACCAAGCAACCGGTGATGGATGTGGTTCCGATCCGCGGTGAACGGTGAAAGGCCGCGCGCCATGCGGTACACGAAAACACGCAGCGTATCCACGAGCGGATATGCGATCACAGCCATCACGAACACCGGGGTGGGGATCATCCGCAGGTACGCCGGCATCCGCGAGGTATCATGGTCCACGATCCGCATGGCGAGCACCGCGATGATCGCACCGATCATGAGCGATCCACTATCACCCATGAATATCCGCGCCGGATGGAAATTGAAGATCAAAAAACCGATCAGCGCACCGGCAAGCACGAACGCGAGAAGCGAAAGCGCAATATCCCCCGCCATGTAGAGCCACATCCCATACGCCAGCGCCGCGATCAACCCGATCCCGCCCGCGAGCCCGTCAACACCATCGATCAGGTTGAAGGCGTTCACGAGCACCACGTACACGAAGAACGAAAAGGCGATGCTCATGTACTCCGGCAGCTCGTACACACCGAACACACCGTGCATGTCGGTGATCCGGATGTTCGCCATCACCACGATGATGTAACCCACGATCATGTGGCCAACGAGCTTCTTCACCGGAGAGAAGCCGATGATGTCATCCTTCACGCCGATGAAGAAGAGCAGGATCATGGCCGCGATCACGAACTTGAAATCCTTGTAGGCCGCGCCCATCGCCTTGTACATACCGAAGTAATCCACTTGTCCCCGCCCGATCAGCGAACCCTGCGGGAACCAGAGCGCATAGGAGAAGATGATCGCCGCGAAGATGATGATCCCGCCGATCGTGGGAATGCTCCGCTGGTGCAGCTTTCTTTCCTCCGATGGCTCATCCACCAGGTGTTTCATGCGCGCCACTTTGATCAGCGAAGGCATGGTGAAGAGCACCACGAAGAACGATGTGAAGAAACCAAGCAGCAATATGTACCCGTGCTCTTTCACTCAGTAGTCGTAGTAGCGGTTGAATAGTCCGGTCGTGAGCGCGAGGTACACGTAGGTGCTTTGTTGCGCATCGGCTGTTCCCGGCAGATCCCTTCGCGAAACTCCTGCGATCGCGCGCATGTTTATCTTCGGATTGAACAGGTACGAAAGGTTCACATCCAAGTAAGTGTGCTCCAATACGCGCGAGGGTTTTTCAGGCGTTCCGGTCAGATCGGGCTTTCGCAGATCGCTCCCCACATTGGCCGTGGCATCGATCGTTCCATCCTCGAGCAATGGTTCCACATTATACGTTCCAAGATTCCCTTTCAACTGAAGCCTCCATCGATCGAGCCCCAGATCGGCGATCGCGACGATCTCCTCGAAATTCGATCCCACGGGATGGGCCAGCGGAAGGCCCAGATGCATGTACGACATCTGTTCCGGCGAATCGGTGTACATGAATGCTGTTGCCGCATTGTACTCAAGCTGAAAATGGATATCGCGGCGGATAAGATCGAAGATCCGGAGCCCGGCCTGGTACGAATAGCGTTCCCGATCGGGATCATCGGTGGCAAATTGACCGTACACATAGATCTTGTTGGTCACCTTCACGCGCAGATCGGCACCCACCAACGACTTGTATTCACCATCAAAACCGTTCATCAGTGTATTGATCCCGATCACCGGGTTCAGTTCCAGCGGATCGAATTCGCGCACGCCCGTACTATCGATGTTACGGAATATCGTGGATTCGAAGAGCCCCAGATCGAACCGGCCGATCGAAATGCTCAGATGGTTGAACTTCGCCCGTTTCCAGTAGAACAGTGTTTCACCCGGCGCACCGGTGGGAAGCCGATCGGATTGAAGCGTGCCATGTTGCAGCTTGGTGTGCCATGTGCTGTACTGCAACCATCTGCTGTTGGTGATGAAACTGAATTTCAGGTAAGGCGCCGCGGCCGCATGATCGCTCAGCAACATCGATCGATAGCCGTGTCCCACGAAATGGCGCCCATGGCCGAGTTGAACATTCGCCCATTTCGCCGGCGCGAAACTCAGCATGGCCTGCGACCAACCGAAATCAAGCCGCTTCCAGCCATCGCGCTTGATCCTTCCCTGTCCCGAGATCACCCCCTGGCTAAGCGATCGAAGAAAGAGGTATTGCGGCAGTGTTGTCTGGCTTTCGTGGAACATCGTCTCGAACGAGAACCGCTTGCCGATATCGCCTTTTATACGGATGCCGCGCGTGTTGTGATGGAAACGCACCGTATCTGGGAACAAGGTCTGATCGCCGAAATCGTGCCCCATTTCGAATCGGAAAAGCAGATCCAGCGCGAGCATGAAATCCTCGCCTTTCACAGAGAGCAGATGATCGCGAAAAAGTTTCTCGGTGTACCAGAAATAGTACTTTGAAGAATCGATCCGATAGCCCAATACGTCCGATAGATCAGCGCGGCTTTCCAGGATCGGTTTCAGTCCGGAGTGGATCCGGCTGTTCCGCGCAGCGGCCGTACGTTCCACATCGTTGTAGATGCCCCGGTTCAGCGGAACGTTGTTGTGCTGCCCATGCAAGGACCCGATCGCTCCGGCGAAGAGCGAAACCAACAGGAACGGGATCAGGCGTGGGAATGGCAAGAGCGGGCGGCCTGGAAGGCCCGAAAGGTACGTGGATCAAGGGGAACGGCGGAAGTGGAATGCAAGGATCATTGACCGATCGGGCCGTTCGATCCGTTCTTCTACCTTTGGACGGACCGCGTGGATCGATGGCAACAGAGAAAGCGCTGAAAGAAGAAGGTGAATTCAGATACCTGGAGGAAGGTGAAGGCCATGTGCTGATCCTGCTCCATGGATTGTTC
>JAEYYE010000028.1 GCA_023430945.1 Bacteroidota bacterium | reverse complement strand
CATCTGATCGACCTATCCCCCGCTCACCATATCCGCCGGATCCACCCACTTGTCGAAATCCTCCGCGCTCACATGGCCCAGTGCGATCGCCGCTTCCTTCAACGTGGTGCCTTCCTTGTGCGCCTTCTTTGCGATCTCCGCTGCCTTGTAATATCCGATGTGCGGATTCAAACTTGTCACCAGCATCAATGAATTCTCCAGATGCTTCTGCAACACCGGCTTGTTCGGCTCGATCCCCTCGGCACATTTTTCCGTGAAGCTCACGCACGCATCACCCAGCAGCCGTGCACTTTGCAACACGTTCGCTGCGATCAACGGCTTGAACACGTTCAATTCGAAATGGCCGTTGCTTCCACCGATGCCCACAGCAACATCGTTGCCCATCACCTGGGCGCATACCATCGTCAACGCTTCGGGTTGTGTAGGATTCACCTTGCCAGGCATGATCGATGATCCCGGTTCATTGTCCGGAATGATCAGTTCGCCGATCCCACTGCGCGGACCGCTGCTCAGCATGCGTATATCGTTGCCGATCTTCATCAAGCTTACGGCAAGGCGGCGGAATGCGCTGCTGAGTTCCACCATCGCATCGTGCGCAGCCAGTGCTTCGAATTTGTTCGGTGCGGTAACGAAAGGCAGACCGGTGAGTTCCGCGATCTTCTTCGCCACCAATGCGCTGTAGCCTTTCGGTGCGTTCAATCCGGTGCCCACTGCTGTTCCGCCGAGTGCCAGTTCACGCACCATCTCCAAAGCATTGTTCACCATGCGCATGCCGTTGTCCAGCTGCTGCACATAGCCGCTGAATTCCTGTCCGAGTGTGAGCGGCGTGGCATCCATGAAATGCGTGCGGCCGGTCTTCACGATGTCCCTGAACTGATCGGCCTTCTTCGCCAGCGTATCGCGTAATTTCTTCACGCCGGTCAGCGTCACCTCCACTGTGATCTTGTACGCCGCGATGTGCATCGCGGTGGGGAAGGTGTCGTTGCTGCTCTGGCTCTTGTTCACATCATCGTTCGGGTTGAGCACCTTCTTTTCATCGCTCAACTTTCCGCCGCTGATCACATGCGCGCGGTACGCGATCACCTCGTTCACGTTCATGTTGCTCTGCGTGCCGCTGCCGGTCTGCCAGACCACCAGCGGGAACTGGTCGTCCAGCTTTCCTGCAAGGATCTCATCGCATGCCTTTCCGATCAGATCGCATTTTTCCTTTTCCAGCTTTCCAAGATCGAGATTCGTGAGCGCTGCGGCTTTCTTGAGATACGCGAACGCATGTACGATCTCGCGCGGCATGCTGCCCGGCGGGCCGATCTTGAAATTGTTGCGGCTGCGTTCGGTCTGTGCGCCCCAATATTTATCGGCGGGCACTTTCACCTCGCCCATTGTGTCCTTTTCGATCCGGTATTCCATTTTTCCTTTTATCAAAACATCGGGCGGCGGTCGTCCATCGGGCGGCCGATCGTCCGCCCCTACAGCAATTCATTGACGCGGTCGATCGGCCGTCCGATCACCGCCTTGTGTCCCTTGATCACGATCGGTCGCTCGATCAACTGCGGATTCTCGTGCATCACACGGATCCATTCGTGTTCGTTCAACTTCAGGCCCTTGAACTTCTCCTTGTACAGCGCTTCGCTCTTGCGCACCAATTTTTCCGCAGGCATGTGCAGCTTCATCAGGATCATCTCCATCTCGCGCTCGCTCGGCACGTCCTTCATGTACTCGATCACCTTCGGCTCCACACCTTTTTCACGCAGCAGCTCAAGCGCCTCGCGGCTTTTGCTGCATCGGGGGTTGTGGTAAATGGTGTAGGGCATTGTGTTATGCGAATGGGCGGATGATCATCCGCCCATTCGCCAAAATGTGGCTATGCCACCTTTTGGCTCTGTCCGTGTTTCATCAAATACGCCTTCAGGAACTCGTCGATCTCGCCGTTCAATACGTCATCCACGCTGCTGGTCTCGTGCTCGGTGCGTACATCCTTCACAAGCTTGTAGGGTTGCATCACGTAATTGCGGATCTGGCTTCCCCACTCGATCTTTTTCTTTCCCGCCTCGATCTCGCTTCGTTTGCTGCGGCGTCGTTCCAGTTCCGCTTCGTACAACTGGCTTTTCAGCAATTGCAGCGCCTTGCTCTTGTTATCCAGCTGGCTCCGTGTCTCTGTATTCTCGATCACGATGCCGGTAGGCGCGTGGCGTAGACGTACACCGGTCTCCACCTTGTTCACGTTCTGTCCGCCCGCACCGCCGCTGCGGAAAGTGTCCCACGTGATGTCGGCCGGATTGATGTCGATCTCGATCGATTCATCCACCAACGGATACACGTACACGCTCACGAAGCTCGTATGGCGGCGCGCATTGCTATCGAAGGGGCTGATGCGTACCAGCCGGTGCACGCCGTTCTCGCCCTTCAACATCCCGAAAGCGAATTCGCCATTCACCTCCAGCGTCGCTTGTTTTATTCCGGCCGCTTCACCGTCCTGATAATCCAGCACCTTCACGTTGTAGCCGTTCTTTTCCGCCCACATGCGGTACATACGCAGCAGCATCAGCGCCCAATCGTTGCTTTCGGTGCCGCCTGCGCCGCTGGTGATCTGCACCACCGCGCTCAGCGGATCTTCCTCGGCGCTCAGCATGTTCTTGAACTCGAGCTCCTCCAGCGCATCCGAAGCTTTCTTGTACTGCGCTTCGAGCTCCTCTTCACTCACCTCCTTCGCCTTGAAGAAATCATACATCACGCCCAGATCATCGATCTCGCGCTTCACGCCTTCGTAAAGTTCCACCCAGCGCTTCAGCTCGCTGATCTTGTGCATGATCTGCTGCGCGTTCTTTTGCTCGTTCCAGAAATCCGGGTCCTGCGTGTACTTCTCCTCCTCAATGATGCGCCCGCGCTTCTCCTCGATGTCCAGATAGCCCTTCAGTGCCTCGAGGCGGTCATTCAGTTCGGTTACCTTATCGATCGTGATCATTGGCGCAACAACGGGGCGGCAAAGGTACGGCCCGGGGAAGGCTCAATATTCAATGCCCAATGCTCAATGAAGAAGTTGCTTTGGGCGTGTCCCTTGCCCGGGCTCATAAGCCCGGCCAAGGGTCGGGCTATACGCAGTAGTCCTCGCTCGCAAAGCCTCGCTGTGGGCTACTTGCTTCTATCCCTCACGCACATCCGCTCTGCCGCTCATGCGATCGGCAAGTGCTTCCCGATCTCGTCATAGGAAAATCCTTTCCGAAGAAAATATTGTATCACTTTCTGTTTCTTGATCCTCGGATCGGTCTCTTTCGATCGGTCGAACTTCTTTTCGATCGCGCATTTCAGATCGTCGTTCAGTTCCTCTTCATCGATCGCCTTCAACCCCAGCCGTATGCATGGCTCGGAAACGCCCTTCGCCTTTAGCACGTGTTCGATCTTCTTCGCGCCCCAGCCTTTCTGCCGGCTTTTGCTTACTGCATAGTGCTCCGCGAAGCGTGCTTCGTTCAGGAAACCTTCACCGATCAGTTGTGAAATGATCTGTTCCACTTCTTCCTTGTGGCTACCCCAGGCGTACAGCTTGTCCCGCACTTCCTGCTGGCAACGCTCCTGGCGGGAGCAGTAGTTGCGGGCTTTGGCGATCAAAGGCGACACGCTACGAAGATCGCATCCAGTTCCGATCGCCCGGTCACTTAGCTCGGTCCTAATTTGGCGTTCGATCGAAATGAGCGGACGGAAAACTTCTGTCAATTTATCTCCACGCCTGAAAGCGATCGTGAATGCGCTGCCACTGCGCGAGGGCATGCGGGTGTTGAAGATCGGTTGCGGATCTGGTGGTGCGGCCCGGGCTGTCGCCGATCGGATCGGCAATGGATATGTACTGGCGATCGACCGATCGGAAAAGGCGATCGGCCTGGCGGTGAAGAATTCGCTCAGTTACATACACAATGGGCGTTGTCGATACCGTCAGATCGCGATCGAAGATCTCCAACTTGAAGCAGGAGTGGAGAAGTTCGATCTCGCGTTCGCCATCAGGGTGGGCGCGCTGGATGGCCGGCATCCGAAAGCTGGCGAATTGGCTTTGCGAAGGATCGCTTCGGTCTTGAAGAAAAATGGCCGCATCTTCATCGATGGAGGTGATCCGATCAGAGAGATCGATCTTGCGGATCTCCGGTGAACGTCAAAGTGTAGATTCGGCGGAAAGTAGATCCAGATGAAGCTGACGTACATGTTCCTTTTTCTGCTCATCGGTGCCATCGCTTACGGGCAATCCAAATTTGAACAGGTACCGTTCGATCGGTTGACCGAAGTTGCTGGGACCGAATATGTCATCGCCTCCACTGATCACAGCAAGATGGCGGCCGCAAAGAACGATCATCTTTTGTTCATCAATTCGCTTACGAACGAGATCACTGAGGTCGGCTTTTCTAATGGTGCGCACATTGGCAAGCTGGAGCAAGTGAAGATCGATGGTCTCGGGATCAATTGGATCTTACTATCGGCCAAGACTGTTGATCTGGATGGAAAGATCGGGATCGATCGGAATGATCCGATGCAGATCATTGTCTTTTCCCCTGATGGGAAACAGCGTAAGCAGCTTACAGATGATGCATTGTTCGTAAAGGCTTGGGTTGTAAACACTCTCACCGGAACGATCACGATATCCGGCCATTACGATTCGAATAAGAACAACAAGCATGATGGATCGGATAAGAACACGATCCAGATCTATGATCTGAAAGAGTTGAAGATGATCTTTGAAATGTGAGAAGGTATCGTTCAAATGCCGGCAGTAATAGCAGCCGTTCTTTGGAAGACCTACAGCGGCACCTCATTCCCCTGCGCATCCTGCATAGTGAAATCAAGGTATTGGCTGCTGCCCACGGGCTTCACCTTCACCCATTTCTTCCACCGCCACCACCATTTCATCTGGCGGCTCGGTATCCCTTTGGTGAAATAGGCATGCATGAACGGGTGCACGCTCAGCGTGATCCCGTTCATGTCCTTTTCACCCAGAATATAATTCAGTGAATTCTCGATCTGATCGATGATCAGCACCGGTGCGCTGATCTCGCCCGTGCCACCGCACGTTGGGCAGCTCTCGCTGGTGTCGATCTCCGTTTCAGGGCGCACGCGCTGGCGTGTGAGTTCGATCACGCCGAAACGGCTCGGTGGTAGAACATTGTGCTTGGCCTTGTCATCGGCCATCGCATCTTTCAACGCCTTGTGTAGTGTGCGGCGGTTCTCGGGTTCGTACAGATCGATGAAGTCGATGCAGATGATCCCGCCCATGTCGCGCAAACGCAATAGACGGGCGATCTCCTGTGCGGCTTCTATGTTGATGTCCAGCGCGTTCTTCTCCTGCGCCTGGTTGCCACCTTTGCGGCTGCCACTGTTCACGTCTATCACGTGCATGGCCTCCGTTTTCTCTATGATCAGGTAGGCGCCGCTGGGCAGCATCACCTGCTTGCCGAACGCCTGTTTGATCTGCTTGTTCACTCCGAATTGATCGAAGATGTCCAGCTTGCCGCTGTAGTTCTTCACGATGCCTTTTTTCTCCGGAGCGATCTTCTCCAGCGTCTGGCGCACTTCTTCGGCCAGCACTTCATCGTCCACATGGATCGATGTGAAGTTCTTGTTCAGCAGATCGCGCAACACCGCGCTGGTGCGATCGATCTCGCCGAGCACTTTCTTGGGCGGCTGTGCGCTCCGCAGGTTGTGGAAGCAAACATCCCAACGGGTAAGCAGCCCTTTCAGGTCCGCTTCAAGATCTTCTGTCTTCTTGTTCTCTGCATTGGTGCGGATGATCACCCCGAAATTGGCCGGGCGGATCCGCTGCATCAGTTGCTTCAGCCGGGCGCGCTCTTCTTCATCCTTGATGCGCGATGAGATGCTCACTTTGTTGATGAACGGGACAAGTACCATGTATCGGCCAGCAAGGGTCACTTCGGCAGTGAGCCGTGGACCTTTGGTACTGATCGGTTCTTTCGCGATCTGCACCAGAATGTTCTGGCTGGCACTGATCACATCGGCGTTCTTACCGTTCTTGTCGATATCCGGATCGAGCTTCCAGTTGTCCAACAGCGAGGAACCCACGCTGCCCGTGATAGCGCCTTTGGTGAATTTGAACGTGTTGCGGAACTGGGGACCCAGGTCGAAATAGTGAAGGAAGGCGTCCTTCTCATGGCCAACATCCACGAATGCAGCGTTCAGGCCGGGCGCGACCTTGCGCACCTTGGCCAGATAGATGTCGCCCACGCCGAAGCCTCGTTCGGTCTTTTCCCGGTGAAGTTCGGACAATGCCCGATCCTTCATCAGGGCTATGGCGACCTCTGATGCACCTGAACGAATGATCAGGTCTATGTTCACGCGATGTTCCGCTGTAAGATGGAAATGATCGTAAATACCCGAAACGATCGGGTACCATCAAGCCGCATGGGCCCAAAGGAATGCTCCTTTGGGCCACGCAACGTTCAGGCGAAGGTCACTACCGTACCTTCTTCTTGTGCCTGTTCTTCCGCAAGCGCTTCTTGCGCTTGTGCGTGGCCATCTTGTGCCTTTTTCTCTTTTTACCGCACGGCATGTGCTTCTCCAGTTGTTAGTTCATTCTTCAATTCCACCAGGAAACTATCAACACCATTGATGATGATGGTATCCTCGGCCAATGTCCTGTACTTCTCAAAACTTTCGATCGCCTGTGGAAGGCTATCGAGCGTTGCATAGGTGCGCCCCAGGTAGAACCAGGCATCGGGAACATCGTCACCGGCCAGTTCCACCACTTTCTTGAAACGATCCAGCGCTTTATCGTACTGGCCGCTCTGGACCGAGAACAGGCCGAGGTGCCAGTGGGCCTCCACATTGTCCGGATCATCCTGCAGTATATCCCGCAATGCCATTATCCCACGCATGGGATCCTGCCCGTTCACCAAAGCCACGGCCTCGGCGGTGCGGATCTTGATCGGATCGGCCGTAGCGGCCATCTCCATCTTTCCCGCGGGTACACGGGGCGCCATCAACAAAAGAACGATCACCACCAAGGCGCCCGCAAGGGCCAGCAGCTGCGGTCTCTTCAAACGCATCACTGCTGCGGAGCGTTGCCGCTCCCGGACCTGTTCTTCACCTTGTCGACGAACGTGTCGGCAGGCTTGAACGCCGGCACATCGTGCGCCGGAATGATGATGGTGGTGTTGCGCGCAAGGATCCTTCCGGTCTTTTGCGCCCTGTGCTTCACCACGAAGCTCCCGAACCCGCGCAGGTGCACGTTCTCTCCCTTCTCCAGGCTATTCTTCACTTCTTCCATGAACGCCTCCACTGTGGTCAATACCGCCTGACGCTCAACGCCCGTGCGCTTCGCGATCAAGCTGACCAATTCCGCCTTCGTCATTCCCGTTGAAAGTTTGGGGCCGCAAAGATAGCTTCTTTTACCGATCCTGCAACGCATCTTTGCCACTGTATGTCAACAGTTTCAACAATTCGTGCCGCATTGCGCCTCTGGTATGATGCCAACAAGCGCGATCTGCCCTGGCGGCATACCTCCGATCCGTACAGGATCTGGCTCAGCGAAGTGATCCTTCAGCAGACGCGGGTGGATCAAGGCTTGAACTATTGGTTGCGGTTCGTGGATCGGTTCCCGACCGTGCAGGAACTCGCGGATTCCGACGATGATGAGGTGATGAAGCTTTGGCAGGGCTTGGGGTATTATTCCCGTGCACGGAATCTGCTTGTAACGGCCCGGATGATCCGCGATCGATACGATGGCGAATTCCCTTCGACATATACCGAACTGCTTCAATTGAAGGGAGTTGGCGAATACACCGCCGCGGCGATCGGGTCGATCGCCTTCGGGCTGGCCGAACCAGTGGTGGATGGAAATGTCTACCGTGTGCTTTCGCGGCTCTTCGGGATCGCCACGCCGATCGATAGCACTGAAGGGAAGCGCGAATTTCGCGAGATCGCTCATAGGGTGTTGGATCGTAACGATCCGGGACAGCATAACCAGGCCATGATGGAGCTCGGCGCCAGGGTCTGCTCACCACGAGATCCGAAATGTGGGCTTTGTCCTGTTTCAGACCATTGTATTGCCTTGCGCGATCAGCGGATCAGTGAACTGCCGGTGAAAGCCGGAACGACTAGGATCAGGATCCGCCACTTCAATTATTTCTTCATTAGAAAGGAAGAAGGGTTCTTTCTGCGGAAGCGGATCGAAAAGGATATCTGGCAGCAACTATATGAATTGCCGTTGATCGAGACGCAAGGAGTTGCGAATGGATCGGAAATGAAGAGGAGGTTGAACGGATCGATCGGCGATCATTCCATGAAGAAAAGTGGATCGCTCACACACATCCTTTCACACCAGCGGATCGAAGCGCAGTTCTGGGAAGTGGGGCCGATCGGCAAATTCAAGGTGCCTGCGGACTGGATCGAAGTTGCGCTCGAGGACATGGATCGATTTGCCGTTCCCCGTCTGATCGATCGCTGGTTGAAGGAAATGGCGCCGATCAGGAGATCGGAGACCGCGGACCTGTAAAAAGAAGATCCCCTGCGACTTGCGCCACAGGGGACCTTTTCCTCTTGATGGATCAGTTCAGGATGATCCTTTTCACTTGCTTCTCCGCTCCGAACGAAAGTTCCAGGAAATACATTCCAGCCTGTTGATCTTGCAGATCGATCTTCGTGATCGTATCATTGATCTTTCCGTTCGCTATAGAACGTCCAGTCGCATCGGTGATCGAGTATTGCGATCCGACTTGATCCATTTCGATCACGAACGACCCGTTGGAAGGATTCGGGTAAACGCGGATCGAAGTGGTGCCTTTCGTGCCGATCCCAACGTTGAACATCGGATATGCTTCGGAAGTGCTCGTGCAACCGTTCACGGTTGAAGTAACGGTATAGTTCCCGTTCTCCACGATCTCCATTGAAGCCGCAGTTGCACCTTCGATCGGCTCGCCGTTCAAGTACCACTGGATATCGCCAGCAGCATTCGTAACGAGCATTTCGTTTGAAACATCGATCGTTGGAACTTCAGGAAATTCATTCACTTCCACTGTAACGGAATTGGTTCCGCTCGTTCCCACGCATCCCGCACCATTGGTGATGATCACGCCATAGACGCCGCTTTCCGTTACGCTGAGCGTTGTTCCATTCTCACCAGGCAGAATTCCGATCGATTGCGTCCACTGGATCTCTTCACCCTCGGCAACTTCAACGGAAAGGACCACTTCACCGCCTTCACAGAATGAGATCGCGCCATCGGCCATGATCTGCGGAACGATCGGCGCTTCGTTCACGATCACTTCGATGCTGTTGCTCGCTTCGGAATCGCATCCGTTTGAACTGAGGATCACCGTGTAATTGCCGGCCATGTTCGCCATATAGGTCGCGTTGTCGCCGGATTGCACTTCCACTCCATCATTCAACCATGTGTATGTGATCCCTTCGATCGGATCGGCGATCAGCATAACCGAGCCGCCTTCGCAGAACGTGGTCAGATCGGCGGCGGAGATCGCAGCTGCTTCAGGCACCGTGGTCACGGTCACATCGATCGACATGGAAGCATCGGAAATGCATCCGCCTGCGGTCGTTGCAGTGGCGCTGTATTCACCGCTTTCCATCACCATCAATTCCGATCCGGTAGCGCCATCGATCGGCGATCCATTGAGATGCCATTGGATCGATGATCCTTCGATGGCATCAGCGGTAAGCGTAACCATTCCGCCTTCACAGAAACTCGTTTCGCCCGAAGCGCTGATCAATGGAACGGTAGCTTCTTCGATCGAAACGGAAGCTATGCCTGTAGTATGGCTGCAGCCGTTGTCAGCGGTGATCACAAGATGATATTCACCGGAGACGGAAGCCATCAATTCATTTGTGACCGCACCTTCGATCACTTCACTGTTCAAGTACCACTGATATTCGTTCTCGATCGATCCGCTTTCGTTCGTTGCGACAAGATCAACCGGGCTTCCATCGCATGAGTTGAAGCCGATCTGATCAAGCGTATGCACCGGAGCTTCGTTCACCACGACAACGACTGGATCGGAAGTGCTGTCGCCGCAACCGCTGGTGATCATCACGCTGTATTCGCCGCTCGCATCTGCAACATAAGTTGCGCTGTTCGCATCGGCGATCGGTTCGTTGTTGAGCATCCATTGATGTGTAACACCAGGCATTTCGGAGGAATGGAGCGATACCGATCCGCCGGCACAGAATTCCAGATCGCCCATCGCGATCACTTCGGCTACCGGCGGCGCGCCAATGCTGATATCGAAGCCATTGTCATCGCCAACAAAAGCCGGGTTCGTTGAGACCACGCGTATGCGATAACCTGTACCGGGAGCGGTATTCGCCGGGATCGTCGCGTTGATCGTACCGGAAGCGATCGAATTGACCTGACCGATGTTCACCGGGTTCGCGAAACTTCCGTTCGCATCGGAAAGTTGTGCGCGGAAGATGTTGCCCTGCCAAAGGAATCCTGCGGGGTTGAAAACGCCGGTGGCGGTATAATTTACGCTGATCTGCGATCCAGGACAAAGGTTCGCGGCAATAGGCGGAGCGATCTCGAGCGTACGTTCTTCGTCGTAGAAATAGATCTCCGTAACGATCTCAGTCCCGAAGACCTCCATCGTATTGATCTGCAATACAGGAACGCGGATCCCTTGCGCAAGCCATTTGTATTCGCGCATCGTGGGCCGATCGATGCCGAAACCGGTGCCGAGCTGATCCACCATGATCGAATCATGGGCTTCAACGCGGGTCTTCACGCGCAGTACATCGAACGTACCGGCAGGTGTGGTTATGGATCCCCAGCCATCGACCTCCAGGTGGCGTACCTGCTGGTAGCCGTAGTAGGCAAGCGTGGGTACATCGATCGTATAATTCGAATAGGAGGAATGCCACTGCCCGTAATTCAGCGGAAGCGGATAGATCAGATCATGATGCTCGAAGATCACGGGGACCGGGATCCCTTCGATCTCCGCCCCAAAGCCTACTTTCTTGTATTCCGTAGCGCTGCGGTGGTAGAATGAATATGGATCCTCGATCGGAAGCATTTCGTTGAACGGGATGTCCACGCCGGCGGTGGCATGGTTCGCGCGGTTGGGATTGAAGAAGATGTCGGCATACGCGATACCGTAAACGAAATTGGTGGATCCCACGCTCACGTAATCCTTCGATTCCTGCTGGGCGGCTGTGAGGTTGTCGAAATCCCAAACATGGCCGGCGCCTGTCGCGGCGAAATTGATGAATGGGTTCAGCCCCGCCTTTGTGCGGAAAAGCTCATCACCCGCATGCGGCATCTCGGCCTGGCCAATGGTGATCTGGCCCTCGGCCAGCACTCCCGTCATCAATAAGAATGATAGTGTAAGGGTTCGTATCATGACCTGCGGAATTGGTAGTTTGGTCGGCCAATCTATGATTTTGTGTCGATAAACGTCAAGTTTTCGTCGATGGATCCATTTAATTCATCGATCCCGCAATAATGGATGCCACGGTTTATCTTTGATCGATAATCCTTCAACGCCCTTTTCGATGGCCGGAGTGAACAAAGTGATCCTGATCGGTAATCTCGGTGCCGATCCCGAAGTACGTCATCTACAGAATGGAACACCCGTGGCCAATTTGCGCCTGGCGACCAGCGAGACCTATAAGGATCGGCAGACCGGTGAACGCCGTGAACAGACCGAATGGCACAATGTTGTTCTATGGCGCGGCCTGGCGGAGATCACGGAAAAGTATCTGCGTAAGGGCAGCAAAGTGTATATCGAAGGGAAGCTTCGTACACGCCAATGGCAGGACAAGGATGGGCAAACGCGCTACACCACCGAGATCGTAGCCGATGAGATGACCATGCTCGATCGCGCGGGCGCCGAGAATGCTCAAGCGCCAGTGGCCGGATCGCAACAGCGCGCGTCGCAATTATCCGATGCGATGCATGGCCGCCCCGCAACGACCTCCGCTCCGATCGGAGGGGATGATAATGAGATGGACGATCTGCCTTTCTAGCCATCTCCCTGTCGTACCCAGCCTTCCCGATTGGAGCCTCCGTCCGCATATTCGCTCATCTCCGCGCTTTACACACGTCCCGTGGATCCCGCCACGGCCATCGTGCTGGGTGTGATCTGCCTTCTGCTGATCGCGTCGGCGGCCATGAGCGCGAGTGAGGTGGCCGTGTTCTCGCTTTCACCCACGCAGGTGCGCGACCTGAAGGAACGCGGTGGAAGTAGCGGCCAGCGCGTGCTGGACCTGCTCTCCAAGCCTCGCCGCCTGCTGGCCACGATCCTTATCGCCAACAATTTCGTGAACGTTGGGATCATCATTCTTTCCAGCGTGGCGATCGAAGGTCTTTTCGACTTGGATAGAATGCCTGCGAACCTGATCTTCGTTGTTCAAGTGGTAGCCGTCACGTTCATACTGCTGCTCCTTGGCGAAGTGGTGCCGAAGGTTTACGCGACCACTGAGGCGATGCGTGTGGCCCAATTGATGTCCGGTCCGCTAATGGTGATGCGTTGGATCTTCTCGCCCCTCAGCATTCCATTGGTACGCAGCACCACATTTCTTGAGAAGCGCTACAAGAAAAGGATGTCGCAGAACATTTCCGTGGATTCACTTGAGCACGCGCTGGATCTGACGCAGGATGCCAGCACCACGGCTGAAGAACAACGGATCCTGCGTGGCATCGTGAAGTTCGGGAACATCGAGGTGCGGCAGATCATGCGTCCGCGCACCGAAGTGATCGGTTTTTCAAAGGACCTCACATTCCGCCAGCTGCTCACTTCCATCGTGGACCATGGTTTTTCCCGCGTACCGGTGTATGAGGATACGTTGGATCGCGTTGTGGGTGTTTTGAACATCAAGGACCTGCTCCCGCATCTGGAGCAGAGCGATATGGACTGGCACACGCTGTTGCGCGAACCGTATTTCGTTCCGGAAGGCAAGAAACTCGATGATCTGCTGAAGGAATTCCAGGAGGAAAAAGTGCATCTCGCGGTAGTGGTCGATGAATATGGTGGAACAAGCGGGATCATCACATTGGAAGATGTGATCGAAGAGATCGTGGGCGATATCACCGATGAATTCGACGATGAGGACCTGATCTACAGCAAGCTCGATGATCGTACCTGGGTCTTTGAAGGCCGTGCGCCACTTCCGGATGTTTATCGCGTGATCGGTGTGGACGGCCAGTTGTTCGAAGAGAATCGCGGCGATAGTGGCACGCTCGGTGGATTCGTGCTGGAGCTCACCGGCCGCATCCCGAAGAAAGGCGAGCGCGTAGATATGCAGAATTACACGTTCATCGTGGAAGCATCGGACAATAAACGGGTACGCCGCGTGAAAGTGGTGGTGCGTGATGAAGCGACCGTTTAAGTTCCTGCTTTTCCTACTTCCGCTGCTGGGGTGTTCCGAGGATCCAGTGCCGAAACCGCGTGGCTACTTCCGGATCGATCTGCCGGAGAAGCAGTACGTGCAATGGATCGATAGCACCAGTTTCGCGGCAGAAATACCTGCTTATGCCCGCATGGCAAGAAGACCTGCCGAAGGCGATCTGCGTTGGTATGATCTGCGGTTCAAGGAACAGCGCGGCACGCTGCACCTCACCTGGACACCGATCCGCGGATCGGTGATGGACCTGATCGAAGATGCGCACATCTTCAAAAGCACCCACGAGGCGAAAGCCGTGAAGATAGCGAGTTCACGTGTGTTGCGTGATAGTGCACGTGTCTTCGGGAATATCTTCCATGTGGAAGGCGACGTCGCAAGCCCGCTGGTCTTCTACCTCACGGATAGCACGGACAATTTCCTCTACGGTGCACTGTATTTCGATGTGCGGCCGAATGGCGATTCACTCGCACCGGTGACGGATCGGATACGTGAGGATGTGCAGCGTTTTGCGGAGACGTTGGAGTGGCGGTATTAAGTTTCCGATCAGTACTTCTTCCGGTATTCTCCGAAATTGCGCACTTCCATTGGTTTTGCTTTCACCAACCCGAAGAGTTTGCCGAAGACCGCTGTCATGGGAAAGATCGTGCGCTGCACGAACACGGGAACATCGCCGAGCAGGTATTCGCCCTTCGCCTGGCGCAGCACGTAACACGCATCGAACGGCGATGGATCCTTTGATCGCTTGCGGTTGCATGAACCGAAGATCTCGGTGAGCACATATTCGATGTTGAGTGCGGGGGAGAAGGTGGCCTTGAAACGGATCTCCTTTCCCTCGGCAGAATAGCAACGGTGAAGCTCGTTCGCGGGCACGGTGTACTTCTCTCCGGGCTGCAGCACGATCTTCTTATCACCGTGATCGATACCAAGCCGTCCATCGATCGCCTCAAAGGTCTCCGATTGCAGCACGTGCCGGTGCATCGGCGGACCATCGCCACTTGCGGGAAGCGTTACGATCGTTTCCACCAGCTCGCCGTTGGTCTCTTCGGCAGAACGGTGGAAGGTGATCGATTCTCCGGTGGCTTCGAGCGTGATGGTCTTTGGCATGTGTCGATCGGAATGAAGGGCTGAAAAATAGCGATCGGGGTGATATCCAGATCGCAGTTTTTCAGACTTTGGAAGTGATCCGATCTCCGATCAACTTCTTGAGCAGCACGATCTGCCCAAGATGATAATGCGCGTGCTCGATAATGCCGTGGATGTTGCGGTACCAGCTGCCGTACTTCGGATCGGCCATGTCCTCGAAGAACCGCTCTTCCGGCATCTGCTCCACCAATAGCGCGAAGCTTTCCGCATCGGCCCACGTCTTTTCAAGTAGTTGTTGCCAATCCTCTTCCGATCGG
>JAEYYE010000380.1 GCA_023430945.1 Bacteroidota bacterium | reverse complement strand
CTTGTACTGAACGCCCTCCGAAACAAGCTCATCCACCGGGTCTGTGCTGTGATCAAACGCGGTACCCCTTATGAGTTACGAACACCACTTGCAAATGTCATAGAATGATCCCTTGCGGGGGGTCCCGTTCCAGCCGAATTCAATTTGACTTTCACATAATTCGCTAAAGCAGCAATTATTAGATCAATTACGTCTGTACATTACATCCTCAATTCGATCAGGCATGATCAGATATTACGCCTTCCTCCTCAGCTCCTTATCGATCATTGATTGCTCCGCGCAAAGCTGGTGCCCACCCGGCGCCACCTGGACCTACAATGCATGGTGGCCTATGGCCGGATATGATCGCATGAGCTATGTAGGCGATACGGTAATTGATGGATATGAGTCCCAGATCATCGATCGCTATAGAGCCAATCAATATCCACTACCTCCACCTGAAGGTGGATGGACGGAGCCCATTATTGAATATACCTACGCCGCTATCCTGACACGCCATGCTGACGATGTCGTATATATCCGATCGGATTCAAATTGGGATACCTTGTATTGGTTCGGTGCGGCACCTGGCGACCACTGGTATTTAAACTACCTGGATATGGGATCGGAGTGTGCGCCTGTGGTTGTTAGCGATACTGGAACAACAGTGTTCAACGGCATTCCCTTGAAGTGGGTAGAAATAGGTGGTCTGCCTGTTTACGAACGGATCGGCTGCCTTTGGAACATGACCATGTGGTGTCCAAACATTATAGGTGATGGCCCAACCGGATTACGATGCTACCAAGATGATGAGATCTCGATACAATTCAGTGAAACACCATGTGAGATCTTCGTCCTTATTGAAGAATTGGATAACTCCCCGGTGAGCATCTACCCTAATCCCGGCATCGATCACTTCACCCTGCAACTCCCTCCAGGCAACCACGACCTGAAGATCCTCGATCAACTAGGAAGATCGGTGATGCAGATCGATCGCATTTCCGATCAAGCCGTGATCGGAACGGCTTCACTTCCCCCAGGCATCTACACGCTCAAGATCACCGATCGGGATGGGCGATCGTTGCATCAACATTGGGTGAAGCAGTGATGCTTCCGGCACCGATCCGCGTGAAGGATAGGAGCGGAAAGCGCGCAAGCGAGGAGGAACGACGAGTGCGTACTTGGAGCGGATAGCCTGACAGCGGCCGGGGGCGCGGCTTTTGCGCACCCCCGGACGGTGGCACGCCCAAAGACACAGGCTCATAAGGATCGACTTGGCACTTGTTCATAACTGGACCGCCCGATCGGTTTGAGCATGAGGCCGCCCGATAGCTTCGCCCTCACGAATGTTCTCACCGGAATTCATGATCATGGCGGCATCGCTGCTTGTCCTGATCTTCTTCAATTTTTACATGTTCGCCCGCGTGGCCTTCCCCAAACCCGCTCACGAACCCGATCGCGATCTGCCGGTGAGCGTGGTGATCTGCGCGCGCAATGAATCGCATACGCTTAAACAGCTTGTACCGCTGATGATGGAGCAGGACCATCGCGAATTCGAGCTGGTGATCGTGAACGACCGATCGGACGACGACACATGGGAGGTGCTGCAATGGATGAAGCCACAGTACCCGAAGCTGCGCATCGTGAACGTAAGCGCCGATGAGAAGTTCAGCTACGGAAAGAAGATCGCTCTGGGCATCGGTGTGCGTGCAGCGAAGTATCCGAACGTGCTGCTTACCGATGCGGATTGCGTGCCCACGAGCAAGGATTGGGTGAGCCTGATGGCCACCGGTTTCCGATCGGGAAAACAGATCGTGATCGGCAACAGCCCGTATGCGGCGCACAACAGTTTCACCAATATCCTCGAGCGTTTCGATGGTGCGCAGAAATCGATGCAGTACATGGGTTTCGCATTGGCCGGCCTTCCATACATGGGCGTGGGCCGCAACCTGGGTTATAGCAGCCAGGTGTTCTTCAGTGCGAAAGGTCCGCGGCGGCACCACCACCTCATGAGCGGCGACGATGATCTGTTGATCAACGAACTGGCACGTGCAGGCAACACGGCGGTGATCGCCGATCCACGCACGTTCATGATCACCAAGGCAACGCCCGACCTGGTCACCTGGATCCGCCGCAAGCGCAGGCACTACACAACAGCTCAACATTACCGTTTCATCCACCAGGTGTTGCTCATACTTTTCCCGCTGGCCCGGGTGGTATTCTGGGCGATGTGCATAATACTTGCGATCAAAGGCATGTGGTGGGAACTTGTGATCGGTCTTGCGGTGAAATTGCTCGTGCTGCTGCCGATCAACATGATCGCGCTGCACAGGTTGAAGGCCGGTGTGGTGGCATGGCTGGCGCTGCCGCTCGAATGGTTGTTCCTACTTTTGGATCCAATGCTCTACGCGAGCACTCTACTGGTGAAGCCCAAGCGATGGAAGTGAACGAGAACCTTAGCGACAAGGCGCGATACGATCTTGCGCTCGTGCAACGTGCCGTGGAAAAGAACGATCAGAAGGCGTACGCCGAACTGATGTCACGCTACCGCGACTCGATCTACTTCATGCTGCTGAAGATGATCAACAACAAGGACGATGCGGACGATCTCACGATCGAAGCGTTCGGCAAGGCCTTCAAG
>JAEYYE010000324.1 GCA_023430945.1 Bacteroidota bacterium | reverse complement strand
TCGTAGATCAGGTACCTTTGGCCTTTGTCCTTGAAGCCCAGTTGGAGGGCTATCTGCTGGCTGGTGATGCCCGCGCTGCCGGCCTGGCGGATGGTTGCAAGGATATCCTGGGCAAGCTGCTCAGGTGAAATGCTGGAATGTTTTCGGGCCATTGTTGGCTCGCGCTGGTAGGGTGAAGCTGCGAACGGGCACAAGATAGTGGGGAGGCCATGGGAAGGCGTTCACGAACAGGTGTTGATAAGAAGCGGAAGATCGCTACATTTGCAGCCCCTTAGCCCCGCCCAAGCGATCGCGCGATGCAGCAGGAAAGCTCCAAGATATTCAGTGGCACCGCTACGCGATACCTCGCGGAACAGATCGCCATTGCCAGTGGGGAAAGGCTCGGCGAAGTAAGTGTGCTCCGTTTCAGCGATGGAGAGATACAGCCGAGCTTCGAAGAGACCGTAAGGGGTGAGTTGGTCTTCATCGTACAGAGTACGATCCCGCCAAGCGACAATCTTTTCGAGTTATTGCTGATGGTGGATGCCGCGCGACGCGCCAGCGCCAAACGGATCGTTGCGGTGATCCCCTACTTCGGAATGGCCCGCCAGGATCGCAAGGACAAGCCCCGGGTGAGCATCGGCGCGAAGCTCGTGGCCAACATGCTCACCGCCGCAGGTGTCGATCGCGTTATGACGATGGATCTTCACGCCGATCAGATCCAGGGGTTCTTCGAAGTGCCGGTTGATCATCTTTTCGCGAGCAGCATCTTTCTGCCCCATATCAAGGAGATGAACCTGCCCGATCTTTTGATCGCCGCACCTGATACCGGCGGAACGAAGCGCGCCAGCGCCTACGCGAAACACCTGGGCGTGGACATTGCGATCTGCTACAAGCAGCGCAAAGTGGCCAACCAGGTCGAGAGCATGACCGTGATCGGCGATGTGCGCGGGAAGGACGTGGTGCTCGTTGACGATCTGGTGGATACGGCAGGCACCCTGGTGAAGGCCGCCGCCATGATGATGAACGAAGGCGCTTCCAGCGTTCGCGCGATCTGCACCCATGCGGTGCTCAGCGGAAACGCCATCGAAAGGATCCAGGAGAGCGTTCTCACCGAACTGATCGTAACGGATACGATACCACTGCCGCCCAGCAAGCTCGGCGGCTCAACGAAGATCAAGCAGCTCACGGTAGCCAGCCTTTTCGCGGATGTGATCCGGCGCGTGCGCACCCACGAGAGCATCAGCAGCCATTTCATCATCGCATAACAACCAAGTCAATGAACAAAGTCACCCTCAGCGGCACGGTCCGCAACGCCACCGGCACAAAGAATGCCGCGCAATTGCGCCGCGAGAAGCGTGTGCCTTGTGTGCTGTACGGCGGCGATCAGCCGGTACATTTCAGTGTGGAGGAATCAGCACTTCGCCCCATCGTTTTCACCCCTGAGGTGAACACGATCGAGATCGATCTCGATGGCAGCACGGTGCAGGCGATGATGCACCAGAAGCAGTTCCACCCCGTGACCGATCGGGTTGTGCACCTGGATTTCCTGCAGGTACAGGAAGGAAAGGCCGCGCGTGCGACCTTGTCGGTGCGCCTGCGCAATCAGCCGATCGGGGTTCGCAAAGGCGGCGTGATGAACCAGCCGTTGCGCAAATTGCGCGTGAAAGGTCTTCCTTCACAGATCCCACCACACCTCGAACTGAACGTGGAGGAACTGGAGATCAACCAGAGCATCAAGGTGAAGGACCTCAAGTTCGAGGGTCTTACGATCATGGAGCGTCCCGAGGATGTGGTGGTCGCCGTGAAGATGGTGAAGAAGAAGGAAGAGGCAGCCGCTCCTGGTGCACCTGCAGCTGGCGCAGCCGCACCGGCCAAGGCGGCTCCTGCGAAGAAGTGATCGGCGGGTAGATGAAGTTCCTTATCGCTGGCCTGGGCAATCCCGGTCCGGAATACAAGGATACCCGGCATAATATCGGTTTCCAGGTGTTGGACGCGCTTGCCAGTGCGTCCAACACTGTTTTCAGCCCAGCCCGTTATGCCGATCGGGCGGAGTTTCGGCACAAGGGAAGGACGTTCATCCTGATCAAACCTTCCACGTTCATGAACCTGAGCGGAAAGGCGCTCCGGTATTGGATGGACCAGGAGAACATTCCGGCGGATCGGATCTTGGTGGTGACCGATGATCTTGCGATACCATTCGGTGCGATCAGGATAAAACCCAAAGGTGGTGCGGGTGGCCACAATGGACTTACGAGCATCATCGAACTGATCGGCATGGAGGAATTCCCGCGTCTGCGGTTCGGGATCGGGAGTGATTTTCCGAAGGGAAAACAGAGCGAATATGTGCTCTCCCCGTGGACCGAGGCCGAAAGAAAGATCCTACCGGATCGGATCGAACTTGCATCCAAGGCGATCCTGCAATTCGGCCTGCTGGGCGTGGATCACGCCATGAACAATTTCAATAAGCGCTGATCAAGGCTTCCGGCCCATCACTAACTGGAAACCGGGAAGGGTCATCAACTTGATCGGTTTGATCGGCTCTAGGCTCGCGTTCCGATACCAACTTTCGATCTCTTCCACCGACCAGGCGCCCGATCGGCTGGTGAGCGAGAAATAGATCCCGGCCATAGCGCCGATCAATCCGCCTTCACCCGGCTTGTCCTTGCGGATCGATTCGCCGATCGCATACACGCCGCCGGGTTTCAGGGCGCGGTTGATCTTGATCGCGAGCGCCTTGTTCTGTTCCTCGCTGAAATGATGCGCAACGTTGTTCATCAATACCAGATCGAATCGATCGACGCCGAGACCATCGGTGAGCGCATTGCCCGCGACATATTCGAGCGCGCCGTTCCGGTCGTACCCGGTGCCGATCGCGCGGGCGCTGTCCAAAGCATCGGGCAGCTCCAGAATGCGACTCTTCATTCCCCGGTGCCTTGCGCAGATCGCGATCGAAAAGAGCCCGTGTGATCCACCGATGTCCAGCATCTGCGTGGCTCCTTTCCGCAATGGGATCTTCTTGCCGAGTTCTTCAGCAGCATTCACGGAAAGATCGCGCATCGCGAGCTGGTAACCGGCCCACATCCCGGGCGTCGTCATTCCGTGCAGGTCCACCGGCTCTCCTGTGCGTACATGTTCTTCCATCCGGCCCACGAATTCCCATTCCACGTTCTGGAACTTCAACTTGCCGAGCAGGTTCGAGGGGCTGTCCTTGAGCAACCATTTGTAGTATTTCCTGCGAAGGGAAAAGCGGCCATTGGCGTAACGCAGGTAACCGTTGCCCACCAGCGCGCCCAGCAGATGGCCGGTCGCTTTTGGATCGGTGCGGCAGGCCACTGCGATCTCTCCGATCGTGCGTTGCTCCCTGCCCAACGCATCGAAGACACCAAGTTCAGCGGCGGCCTGTATCACCCGGGCGATCGTGAAGTTCACCTGCGTATGCACAAGCGGGGTAGGGGCAAGGTTCAACTTCAACGCCAGCCATTCAAGCGGACCTTCGGGTACGATCCTGAGTTTCATGTTCTCGGTGGTTCGCCACCAAAGTAGATCGGGTGCACGAAAAAGGCACATCTTCCGATCGTACTACATTTGAAGGCAAATCCTTCAGATAGATCATGTTATCCAAGAAGATCGAAGAAGCGCTCAACCGGCAGGTGGAAGTGGAGGCACGCAGCAGCCAGGCCTACCTTGCGATGGCGTCATGGGCGGAGAATACCGGCCTGGGCGGCACTGCGGCGTTCCTTTACCGGCATAGTGATGAAGAGCGCATGCACATGTTGAAGCTGATCAAATTCATCAATGAACGTGGCGGCCGTGCAGTGGTGCCGGCGTTGGACCTGCCGAACACGGGCTTCAGTTCGATCACCGACATTTTCCGCACGCTCTTCGAACATGAGACCATGGTCACCGAGGAGATCAATGGTGTGGTGGACCTATGCCTGCAGGAAAAGGATTACACCACCCACAACTTCATGCAATGGTACGTGAGCGAGCAGATCGAGGAGGAAGCGCTCGCACGCACCATGATCGACCGGCTGAACCTGATCGGCAACGACAAGGGTGGCCTATACCTTTTCGATCGGGACCTGCTCACCATGCCCACCGAGGCAAGGAAATACTAGTTCGCCTCAGGGCCGAAGGCGCATTCCAGGCCGATCCGTGGTGGTAACGTCAACAGCGCAATGTTGACAGATGCGGCGATGCTGATGCAATTCCAGCAGAAGGGCTGCTCTACTTTGCCACGGTTGAGTACAGATGGAATGAGATCGGTGGTGAAGGGGATCGCTCGCGAAGGCAATTCAGTAAGACCAAGGCGATGGCGGAGATGGCTGCTCTTCGTGCCGTTCTTCATTTTCGCGGATGTGGGAACGCAACGCGATGCGGAGAAGGACACCACCGCGATGCTTCAGGCCAATTATTTGTACAACATCGCGAAGCTCGTGGAGTGGAAGGACGAACCCATGCGTACCGGCAATTTCGTGATCGGTGTGGTCGGAAGCACGAACCTGTACCAGGAATTGATCAGGCAATATTCGAGCAGGACCATTGGGAAACAGCCGATCGAAGTGAGGCAGTTGCCGCGCACCGCCGCAGTGGAAAGGTGCCACATGCTCTTCGTGGGCCGGTCGGATCTTTCGCTGTTGCCGGAGATCTTCAAGCGACTCGCTTCGGAACCCACCATGATCGTGACCGAGTATGCCGGCGCTCTGGAGGATGGCGCAGTGGTGAATTTCGTGAAGGTGAACAACCTGTTGAAATATGAGATCAGCATTGCCAATGCGCATCAACACAGGTTGGTGGTGGGATCGACCTTGAAGAACCTTGCCCATCGCGTTGAAGAATGAAACTGCGCGCTGCCATATCGATCCTGTTGCTGATGCCCTTGATCGTCTTTGCACAAGGTGATCCATTGCGCGAGGCGTACACGAAATACCAGGAGGGCGATCTCGCCGGGGCGCGATCGGAGATCGAGCAGGCGATCCTGCTTCCCGAGAACAAGGAGAACGCCGAGGCCTGGTTGCTGCAGGGTTTCATCTACAAGGACCTTTTCAAATCGATGGCCGGCAGCACCGAGGCCGAGCCGTTGCGCGAACAGGCCATCAACAGCCTGCACAAAAGCATGGAGCTGGATACGGAGGCCGCATACCGCGACAATGCGCGGCAGGCCTACGAATACATGGCAAGGTCCTACTACAACGATGCGGCCCGGGCCTTGAACGATATGGATGCGGAGCGGGCGGTGGAGCTGTTCGATGCCTATGTTCGCACAGTAAAGCGGGTCGATCCGGAAGTAGCCACTGTGCCACGTGAAGCGGAGTTCCAGAATGCCTTGGGCACAGTGTATACAAAGCGTTTCAACAAGGATCGCGAACGCATCGACCAGTTCGATCTCGCGGTGAAGGCCTACGAGCGTGTGCTCCAGCTCGATCCGGGTAATTACGGTGCCAACTACAACATGGCCACCCTCTACTACAACCGTGGTGTCTACAACATCAGGAGCATCAAGGCCGACGATGATATCCCCAGCATGCAGCAGATCCAGGAGGCGAGCAAGGAATATTTCCAAAGTGCGCTCCCATACATGCTGAAAGCACACGACATGAAACCCGATCGCCGTGAAACATTGATCGGCCTGGAAGGGATCTACTACAGCCTGCAGGACCAGGAAAGCGCGGACAAGTTCCGGAAGCTGTTCGAGGAATTACCTCCGCAGGAACAGGATCGGTAGAGCATCGGCCATGCGGATCCGGATGACCATCGCACGCAAGATCGGGATGGGCTTTGGCCTGTTCATCTTCTTCGCGTTGCTGGTGGTGGTGCTTACCAATCGGACACTGGAGCGCAGCCGCGACATCAACCAGCAGATCAACCTGGTGTACTCCCCTTCGGTGGATGCTCTCGTGCGATTGCGCAACCTTACGGTGAATACCCACATGCTGAT
>JAEYYE010000319.1 GCA_023430945.1 Bacteroidota bacterium | reverse complement strand
ATCACATGTACCTGTTCTCGCGCAAGTATCTCCCACACCTGATCGGGAGTTGCGGCCAGCAGTATGCGCATATCGCGCCGGAACGAGGCCACGAAGGCCTGGCGGTTGCCTGCATCGTCATCGAGATAGAGCACGGTGGGCACCGCAACGGCTGGTCTTTGGATCGCTTTCTCTCCCATGAGTTCCTGTGATATTCAGGCAGGTACTACGAGTGAACGAAAAAAAGGTTGCACATGTCGAAAATTTGCCCATATTTTGCTCGGGGCGCAAGATCGACGGAGGCTTATACGGTACGATCGAACGGCCCCAGGCACCGGATGAGCGAGGCGAAGGATACGACGAGGTCGGACGAGGTCCATACGGTTTCCTTTTTTCGTTCGTCCAAGCCGGACGACCGGTCGGCCTTGAAGGACCTTTTACGATCGAACGATCGCATAGTACGCTACGACAGGATCGAGGTGCAATTGCAGGAGCTGATCCGCACGCGTGACCCTTCCTATAAATTCACCGATCACGAACTGCGGGCGGCCGTGGACGAGATCCTTCAAAAGATCCCGGGCGATGAATACGGTGTGTGGGTGTACTATCCATGGTCGCAGCGGCTGGTACACCTGCTCGATGAGGAGGAGTTCATACAGGTGCGCACCGATCGCAACCGGAACAAGATCACCCGTGAACAACAACGCGAACTTTCCACGAAAAAAGTAGGCGTGATCGGCCTTTCCGTGGGCCAGAGCGTAAGCCTTACCATGGCCCTGGAAAGAAGTTTCGGTGAGATCAGGCTTGCCGATCATGACACGCTCGAATTGAGCAACCTGAACCGGATCCGCAACGGTGTTCACCAGATGGGCGTGAACAAGGCGGTGAACGTTGCGCGGGAGATCCTGGAGATCGATCCGTTCCTGAAAGTGAAGTGTTTCACCGAAGGGGTCAACGAAGGCAACATCGAAGCCTTCCTTACGGATGGTGGAAAGCTCGATATGCTCATCGAGGAATGCGACAGCGTGGCCATCAAGGTACTGGCGCGGCAGAAGGCGCGATCACACCGCATACCCGTGATCATGGATACCAGTGATCGCGGCATGATCGATGTGGAACGGTTCGATCGGGAACCCGGCAGGCCGATCTTCCATGGCCGGCTCGATCACATCGCTGCGGACACCTTGAAGCCGCCGATCAATGAGCACACGCGCATGTCCGTCTCAAAAGCGATCGTGGGCGTTGACCAGATCAGCGGATCGCTGCGATCCTCGCTGCCCCTGATCGGAAAGGAACTGATCACCTGGCCACAGCTGGCCACAGGCGTCACGCTCGGCGGTGCAGCCGCAGCGGATGTCGTCCGCAGGATCATGTTGAAAGAGAATATCCCATCGGGCCGCAGTTTCGTGGACCTGGAGGAATTGATACCGAACGAACGTCCACTTCACACCACCACCGAGGATGAAAGCCGAGCCGCAGCAAACCATCGATAGGATCACCCTGAAGGCGTTCCGGGCGCCCGATGAACCTGCACTTTGTGACGAATTCATTCGTGAACACGAACAGGTACTTTCAGATTTCGGGATCCCTCTTACCGTGAAGCCGGACAATTCGTGGGTGAACGATCCGGAATGCTATGTGATCGTGGCGCTGCATGCAGAGCTGGGCATGGTGGGCGGCATAAAACTGCAGATGGACAACGGCAAGAGGAAGCTGCCGATGCTGGAAGCGGTGGAAAAGATGGATCCGCGGATCGCCGATGAACTGGCACAATTGCGCGTGAACGGCAACGGCGAAGTGTGCGGCCTTTGGAACGCGAACCGCTATGCAAACCGCGGTGTGCCCATTCTGCTGAGCCTTGCCGTAACGGCGATCGCCACACAGGCCGAGGCGCGCCACATGGTGTGCTTCGTGGCTCATTACACCAAGAAGCATCCGAGCAAGAACGGCTTCATCGTGATGGAGAACATCGGGGAAAAGGGCAGTTTCGATTATCCGGTGCCGCGGATCAAGTCCATCTGCATGGTGAATCCCGACACCGTGCTTCTGCCTCACGCTTCGCTCGATCAGCGCCAGCGGATCTTCAGCCTGCGTTTGCGGCCTCAATTGGAGCGGATCGAGAATCCATCCGGCACCGAACTGCTCGTACAATATGACCTGCTGATCGGAGATTTTGCGGTGGACATGGTCGCCTACCAGGGTATCTTGAAGGACCGGCTCAGCTACAGCGCGTAACCGGTAACCATCGCCGCCGATCCACGTAGAAGGGGCCGATGATCCGCCCTTTCCTGAAATTACTGCTCCTATTGCTGGCGCCATTGGCGCTACAGGCCGCTCCCGATCACACCAACGATCTGGTGGACCGCCTGCGGCCGATCGGCCGTGAAGTGAGCGTGTTCGAAGATCCAACGGGCACGCTTTCCGCCGACCAGGTCTTCCGATCCGGAACGTTCGTGCGATCGGAACAGGACGTGCCCAACCTCGGATCGGGCGGATCGGCGTTCTGGTTGCGGTTGAAGCTGGATCGATCCTCGATCGCGGAGGATCTCGTGTTGGAGATCCCGCATCCGGAGATCGATGAACTGGACATTTACTACCTGGATGATGGCCGCGCAGTACACTTCGTTCACAACGGCCAGGCGCGCAGATTCAATGAACTCATTCCCGAAGGCCGCAAGTTCAGTTTCCCGCTGCCTTCCACTCCTGAGCAACTGGAACTTCTGGTCCGCGTGAAGAGCATCAAGCAGTTGCAGGTGCCCATGATCCTCCGTTCGGCACCGGTGGCGGCAAAGGTCGCAGGCGATCAGGTCTATTACGTGGGCATCTTCATCGGCATGATGCTCGTACTGGCGTTCTACAATTTCTTCATCTTCCTCTCCACGCGTGATGCGAGCTACCTGCGTTATGTGATCTACATACTGCTGGTATTCCTCACGCAGCTCACTTTCTACGGCATCGCGCCGGTGCTGCTCTGGCCTGACAATGGATTCCTGCTTACGCGATCATCGCTCCTGCTCACGCTCTTCACCGCGATCGCAGCCACCGAATTCACGAAACGATTCCTGCGCACAAGCGAATTCGCACCGAGGCTTCACAAGGGTATCCCATACTTCTATGCGCTCTTCGCGATCGCGATCGCCACCTACTTCGGTCCCTGGCCATGGGTGGGCTACCAGATCGCGCAGGCCGTTTCCGGGATCTATGCGTTCTACGTATACGCGATCGGTGTGGTGGTGTGGCGGAAAGGTTCGCGGCAGGCCGGCTTCTTCCTCATCGCATGGTCGCTCTTCCTTATCGGCACCATGGTGTTCGTGATGAAGGACATGGGCATCCTTCCATACAACAACTTCACGATCTACCTCATGCCTGTGGGCTCTGCGATCGAAGGTATTCTGCTCTCGTTCGGTCTGGCCGATCACATCAACATCCTGCGGAAGGAGAAGGAATTGTCGCAGGCGGAATCACTGCGGATCTCCAAGGAGAATGAACGGATCATTCGCGAGCAGAACGTGATCCTGGAGGATCGTGTGCGTGAACGCACTCATGCGCTGCAGGAATCCAACGAGAACCTGAAGCAGACACAAACGCAGCTGGTGAACGCCGAGAAGATGGCCTCGCTCGGCCAGCTCACCGCCGGGATCGCGCACGAGATCAACAATCCGATCAACTTCATCACGAGCAACATAAGACCGCTACGCCGCAACATCGGCGAGATCGTTGAAGTGATGCAGGAATACAGGCGGAAGGCCGCGCAGATCGAGCAGTTGGAAGAGATCCGGAAGAAGGAGGATCAACTCGGGATTCAGGATTCGATCGATGAACTGGACGACATCATCAACAGCATCGCGGAGGGATCGTCACGTACCGCCGAGATCGTGCGCGGGTTGCGCAATTTCTCCCGACTTGATGAGAGCGACCTGAAGGAAAGCGATCTCAACGAAGGGATCCGCAACACCATCACCGTGCTCGGTCCGCAATACCGCGATCGGGTGCGGATCGAAATGGATCTGCAACAGATCCCGCAAGTGGAATGCTACCCCGGCAAGGTGAACCAGGTGTTCATGAACATACTCACCAATGCCGTGCAGGCTACGCTTGCGAAACCCGATCCCATTGAACGCATCGTTTCGATCGCTACACGGCAGGCCGGCGATCACGTGATCATCAGCATTAAGGACAATGGTATCGGCATGAGCGAGGAAGTGAAGGCGCGGATCTATGATCCGTTCTTCACCACCAAACCTGTGGGCGAAGGAACGGGGCTCGGCATGGCGATCGTCTACGGCATCATCGAGGATCATCATGGATCGATCGAGATCGGATCCACACCCGGGATCGGCACCGAATTCCGGATCTCGCTCCCCATCAGCCACGTGCAACTGAACGAACGAAGAGCATGAACAACGACCGCATACGTGTACTGTTCGTAGATGACGAGGAGCATAACCTGAAGTCCTTCCGATCGGCCTTCCGCCGCGATATGGACGTGCTGATCGCGAATTCAGGACCGGAAGCGCTCGAACTCCTGAAGAAGGAAAGTGTTCACGTGATCATCTCCGATCAACGTATGCCGGGCATGACCGGATCGGAATTCCTGGCGATCGCTCGTGAACGCTCGCCTTCCGCCATGCGCATGCTGCTCACCGGCTATGCGGACATGGAAGCTGTGATCGCTGCGGTGAACAACGGCGGGATCTATGCCTATGCCACGAAACCGTGGGATGAGAACGACATCAGGCTGCGGATCAACCAAGCTTACGAGATCCATCAACTGAGAAGTGAAAAGGACAGGCTCCTGCACCAGTACCAACAGGTCTTCGATGCTTCCGGCGATCCGATCGTGATCGTGGACGATCGTTGCAAAGTGCTGGCGGCGAACAATGCCTTCGCGAAGCTGATCACAGTGAACAAGGAACAATTGATCGGGAGCACGTTCAGCGACCATCTCGAAGATCCGAAGGAACTTTTCCGATCCCTGAAGAAGGCTCGTGTAGGCAACGAATTCCTGAACGTGGACCTCACCGTGCGCAAACCGAGCGGCGACAAGATCGATTGCCTGATGACGGCGAACTATCTGGGCAAGCAGCCGGGCGGCCGCGCGCACTTCCAGGCGATCATCAAGGACATCAGCGATCGGAAGAAGGAAGAGACGCGGTTGTTGAAATTGAACGCCGACCTGGACCGGCGCGTGGCCGTGCGCACGGCGCAATTGATGGAAGCGCTCGAGGACATCGGATCCTTCTCGTACAGTGTAGCGCACGATCTGCGGTCACCATTGAAGAACATCGCCGCACTGAGCGAACACCTCAGCGAAGTGGCCGCCAGCGGCGGCGATCCGCAGGAAGTGAAGGAATTCTCCGATCGCATCAGCAAGGGATCGGTGCGCCTGATCGAACTGGTGGACGATCTGCTGCGCTTCTCACAGACGAACAACCGCGAAATGGAATGCGTGGAGGTCGATCTTGCGCAACTCGTGCGATCGGTGATCGAGGAACAGGTGATGAGCGACCGGCTTTCGCAGATCGAGCTGCAGATCGAGCCGGGAACGAAAGTGCATGCCGATGCACCCATGCTGAAAGTGGTGCTCCACAACCTGCTTTCCAACGCCTTGAAATTCTCCCGGAAAGTCGCTGCCCCGAAGATCACGATCGGTCACCGATCGGAGGGTGACAAGGACCTGGTGTACGTGCGCGACAACGGCGTGGGCTTCGATCCGGCCTACAAGGAACAGGCATTCGGCGCGTTCAAGCGGCTGCACAACAGTTCGCAGTTCGAAGGTACCGGCATCGGCCTGGCGATCGTGCACCGGGTGGTGAGCCGCCACGGCGGTGAGGCTTGGGCCGAGAGCGAAGTGAACAAGGGCACCACCATTCACATCTCACTTCCGAAGAGCGAGAAACGCACCATGGTCCCGCCCTTTTTCCAGGTGGCATGAAACCTCTTCGATCCTACAAACGTTAAGTGGCACTGTAAACATGGAAAGAATGGGATCCATCAAGATCTACGCCCTGCTTCTCACGATCTGCCTGGCAAGCGGTGCCTTCGCGCAAGGCAAGCTGGTGGATCGGCGCGATCAGGCCGAAGGTTGGTTCATTCCGATCCACGGGCAGATCATGGCCGAGGGTAAAAAAGCCGGAAGACTGGAAGTGATCATCTACCGCGAGAACACGGAGATCGGCCGGATCAAGACAAAACGGAGCGGCAAGTTCGAACTGGAGCTGGACATAGACCAGAACTACACGATACGTGTGATGAAGCCCGGATACCAGGAAAAGTTATTCCTTGTGGACACCACCTTGCCGAAGGACCTGGTGAACTATCCGGATTACTACTGCTACATCGATCTGCAACCGCAGAGCATGCAATACATCGATCCGTTCTACACCGATTTCCCCAGCGCGATCGTGCGATACAACGCGGACAAGGGCGGCTTCTACCACAGCGAGAACTACCTCGCGCACATACAGACCAAGCTCGGCACGTACGCCAAAGTGAACTGAACCATATCCAGATCTCCCGCCTCACAACAAAAAACATAACGCAGGCGAGGATCAGGACGAAGCGGGCCCGTAAGCCCGCTTCGATCGTTCCTGGCGGATCCGATCCATTATCCAGAGCAGATCATATTGTGCGCCAGGGCCTGATCTGCGTAAGTGGCGCAGGTGGAAAGCCCCCAAGAGCGCGAAGCGATCGCGGACTTGAAACCGCAGCCACGACCCGGCAGGAATGCGCCCATACCTCACCCCAACCCCTCTCCATGATCGAAAGGCATTCTCCCCTCTCCACCGGAGAGGGGCCGGGGGTGAGGTCAATGCTGATCGTAATCGATCGTCACGTTCGCCGATCGCGGATGCGTCTGGCATGTGAGCACGAAGCCGTCCTCGACCTCATCATCGGTGAGCGCGTAGTTCGTCGCCATTTCCACCTTGCCTTCCACCACGCGGGCCTTGCAGGTGCAGCACACCGCGCCCTTGCACGCAAAAGGCACGTCCAGACCCGCATCGAGGGCCACATCCAGCACCGCATCGCCGCTGGCGGCCACTTCAAGCATGTGCTCGCGTCCATCGAGTATCACTTTCACTTGCGCGGTTCCGGTGAAGGCGCCCTCGCCCACGGCCACCGGCGGCTTCTTCGCCTCCTGCGTTACCGGCGTGGTGAAGAGCTCGATGTGGATCTGTTTCTTGTCCACACCTTGTTTTTCCAGCGCCTCGCTCACGTTCACCATCATCTGCTCGGGGCCGCAGATGAAGAATTCCTTGTGCAGCGGATCGGTGAGGAAACGCTGCATCAACTGCACGGCCTTTTCGGTGGTAATGCGCCCGTTGAAGAGCATGTCCTCGTCCATCCCTTTCGAAAGGATGTGGTGTACCGCCAATCGATCCGGATAATGCGCCTTCAACTCATCCAGCTTCTGCCGGAAGATCACCCGATCCATATCCGTATTGCCGTAGAACAGCGTGAACCGGCTCTTCGGCTCGGCCCGTAGCACGGTCTTCAGAATGCTTATGATCGGCGTGATGCCGCTGCCCGCCGCGAAGGCCACATAATGCTTCTGGTTCGCCGCATCGCACAGCGTATAGAAACTGCCCATCGGGGTCATAACCTCGATGCTCATTCCCGGTTTCAGCTTCTCCACCAGCTGCGTGCTCGCGCGTCCGCCGGGCACCTTCTTCACCGCGATGCGGATCTCCTCCTCCTCGTACGGCGAACTGCAAATGCTGTAACTGCGCCGAAGCTCCTCGCCGTTCACATGCAGCTTCAGCGTAAGGTACTGGCCATGAATGAACTTGAAATCCTCCTTCAGCGCCGGCGGCACCTTGAAACCTACCACGATCGTATCACCAACTTCCTGATCGATGCTGCTTACCTGAAGCGTATGGAATTTCGCCATTCTTGAGGACATGAGGGCCGCAAAGGTAGGATCTCTGCGGTTGGAGGTTGAGGTAGTTGAGGGTTGGATGTTGGAACCTGATCGATGTCATTCCGGGCCTTGACCCGGGATCGCGCGAGGGTTGCAGGCTGGATGTTGAAGGTTGAAGAGTATCTCCCCTTAAGTGTGGGCGGGATCTTGCCAGGTCGTGTCTTCGGTTCCAAGTCCTCGCTACGCTGCGGGCTTTCCACCTGCG
>JAEYYE010000300.1 GCA_023430945.1 Bacteroidota bacterium | reverse complement strand
CCCTAAAATCCACCCATCCCCGGCCCGGCAGGCACGCCAGAATTCAAGTGTGCATGCAGCGCAGCTTCGTTCGGGATGAGTACGCGGCGCGCTTTAGATCCTTCGAACGGACCGAGCACCCCGGCTGCTTCCAATTGATCTACGATGCGCCCCGCCCGGTTGTAACCGAGTTTTAGTTTTCGCTGGATGAGTGAAGTGGAGCCTTGCTGAGTTTGTACCACGAGCTTCGCCGCATCTTCGAAAAGTGCGTCGCGCTCACCATCGTCGATCTCCATTTCGCCACCTTCTTCGGTCGGTACTTCTGGAAGGATCAGCGCTTCGGGATAGCCTCGCTGGCCACCGATGAACGCGGTGATCTCATCCACTTCAGGCGTGTCAACGAACGCGCATTGGATCCGGATCAGATCGTTGCCGGTGCTCAGCAACATGTCACCGCGGCCGATCAATTGTTCAGCACCGCCGCTGTCGAGAATGGTGCGGCTGTCGATCTTGCTGGTCACGCGGAAAGCGATCCGGGCAGGGAAGTTGGCCTTGATCGTTCCGGTAATGATGTTCACGCTGGGGCGTTGCGTGGCGATGATCAAGTGGATGCCGATCGCGCGGGCGAGCTGCGCCAGGCGTGCGATCGGGGTTTCCACTTCGCGGCCCGCGGTCATGATCAGATCCGCGAATTCATCGACGACGAGCACGATGTAGGGAAGGAAGCGGTGGCCGTTCTCCGGATTCAACCGGCGGCTGATGAACTTGGCGTTGTACTCCTTGATGTTGCGGACCTGTGCATCCTTCAGCAGCTCGTAACGTTCGTCCATTTCGATGCACAGGCTGTTCAAGGTCGCCACCACTTTCTTGGTGTCGGTGATGATCGCTTCGCCTTCGCCGGGAAGCTTCGCCAGGAAGTGCCGCTCGATCTTGTTGAAGAGCGTGAGCTCCACCTTCTTCGGATCGACGAGAACGAACTTGATCTGGCTCGGGTGCTTCTTGTAGAGAAGCGAAACCAGGATCGCGTTCAAGCCCACGGATTTTCCCTGGCCCGTTGCGCCGGCCATGAGCAGGTGCGGCATCTTGCTCAGATCGGTGACGAACGTTTCGTTGCTGATCGTTTTGCCCAGCACGATCGGCAGGTCCATGTTGCTGTTCTGGAACTTGTCGCTGGCGACCACCGCGCGCATGCCCACCACTTGTGGTTTGCTGTTGGGCACTTCGATCCCGATCGTTCCCTTGCCGGGGATCGGTGCGATGATGCGAATGCCGAGCGCCGCAAGGCTCAACGCTATGTCATCCTCCAGGTTCTTGATCTTGCTGATGCGCACACCGGCCTTGGGGATGATCTCGTACAGCGTGACCGTTGGGCCGATAGTCGCCTTGATCTTATCTATCCCGATGTTATAGTGCCCAAGTGTTTCAACGATCCGATCCTTGTTCAATTCCAGTTCCTCCTTCGTAACGGTGACTTCACCGGTGCCGTGATCGACAAGCAGATCGAGCGTGGGGAATTCGTAGCTGCTGAGTTCCAATGTTGGATCGTACTCGCCAAGCTCCTTCAGCTTCTCTTCGATCTGATCATCGGTGAGCAGCTTCTCTTCCGGCGTGGCCACCTGTACACTGAACCCTTCATCGTCACTGTTGAGCGCATGTGCGATCGGAGTTTCAGGCAACTGATCCTCCATCAGCGGAAGACCTTCGATCTCCATTTCCGCCGATCCGGGATCGTCACGAAGGCCGGCGATCGCATCAAGGGCGATCTCTTCGATCTGTTCCTGATTGATCTCCTCTTCGATCTCCTCTTCGATCTCTTCCTCTTCTATCGGAGCTGTGGCCATTACAGGTGTTGCGGCCGCTTTTTCGATCGGTGGTTCCGTTGTACGTACCCGAACACCTTTCATGGAGGCGACATCCGTTACGGGGATCTCATCTTCTTCATCAACATCTTCTTTCCGCGGTCTTGAAAGCCATGCTGCGATCCGGTCGAAGGAAGGATTGAAAGTGAACGTGGTGAAGGCGGCAAGTGCGAAAACGATCAGTGCCCCAGTTCCGAAAGTCCCAAGCAGTCCGGTGAGATGTTTGGTGATGAAGAAGCCCACGCCACCCCCCAGGAACATCAATTCACCTTGGAAGAAGAAGCCGAGCAAAGCCGGCATCCACACAAGCGCCATGGCCGTCCACCCGAAAGTGCGTCTTGGTGGTAGCAACCAACTGCCCAGCAGAATGCGCACACCTGCGATGAAGCTCCAAAGAACAAAGGCGAAAGCTGCGATGCCGAACCATTTGTAGATGAATTGGTGCGCGGTGAGCGCGCCGATCTTGCCAAGCCAGTTCTCCACATGGATCTCCGGACTGAAGATCTCCTTCCACGTGCGGCCCACAAGATCCTGGTCCACGCGCCAGGTGAAGAGGAATGAAGTGAAGGCCACGAGCATGTATGCCGACGCCAGTACAAGGAAAAGCCCGGCCACTTTGTGTACGCGCTCATCGGCGAAGAACGCCTTCAACTTTTGGAAGCGGCCTTCGCCCGGTACGGACCTCTGCTTCTTCTTTTTCGGTGCTGCCGGTTCGCTCTCTTCGCGCACACGGTTGCTTTTCTCCTTTGCCAAAGCGAATGGGTTCTGATCCCGCATGTGCGGTCGCGATCAAAAGTATCGGAGCACCCATGGCCGCTGGGATCGGCGATCCCGGTGTTATCAACAGAAAGCGGATGAAAAGCGATGCGGCGGATCACATGGTGAAGGTGCTGAGCACCTGCGCCAGCTCCTGGTGAAGAACGGTGGGGGGGACCACCTGGTATTCCTTCTTCACATCGAACTTCTTCCTATCCACGTCGCCGGGTACCACATTGATCGCATCAAGCCGCATGCGAATGCCATGCTGCATCATCTCATAGCGCATGAGCACGCCCGGCACATCGGCGAAGGGACCGAACCAATTGGGATCCCTGATCTCGATCCGATCCGTGAACCACACTTCCACCGCGGGTTGATCGATGCCATCGAAGATCGCCACTGCGCGGCGGCATGGATAGCCTGCGATCGTATCGACCTGTTGTGTGACGATAATGGTGGGTTTCTTGCGATCACCATGGAAGAGCTCCAGGTCGATCGGCAGCATGTGCGCCACGATCTTCTTGCTCATCATGCTCATGTGGTAGTCCATGGCATGTGCATCATTGTCGGTGATCATGGTGGTGCGGAAGATGCCCATGCCGGCACTGAGCTCGGCCACCTGTTTCTCGTTGGTGAAGGTGAGTGTGGTGCGCTCCGGCAACATGTCCTTCATGATCCCTTTCGGATCGTAATCGGGAAAGGTGATCGCATATTCGATCGTGCCTTCATCGATCTTCGGTTCGAGCAGCGAATTGGATCCGCAGCCGCTTAATAGGCTGCAAACTGTCGCAAATGCCACGAACGTACTTTTCATGCAGCGGATGGGCTTCGAACTTTTTTCCAGACCCTGTTACGCGGCCTGGGCTGAAAGGTTCGCTCTAAGGCCTTCGAGCGGCCCGGCTTACCTTCGCGGCGCCATCGGCGTGAATTATGGAATTGAGATTGATCGAGGCCGCTTCGGAGATCGGCGCGGGAAAACGCGGTGCCAGCATGGGCATGGCTGCGCTGCGTGTTGCGGCATGGAAGCTTGGGAGTGAATTGTTCGGCCATGCCGAGGAGAGCATTCTCCGCGATGAGAACGATGTGCTCTATGAGGATGATACTTCACCGAACGCACACCACATCGATGGCTTGATCCGGTTCGAGAGCGATCTGGCCTACGAGGTGTACAAGTATCTAAGGAACAATGTCTTTCCGATCGTGGTCGGTGGCGATCATTCCATTGCCATCGGATCGGTATCGGGCACCAAGATGGCCTTTCCCGATCAGCGCCTCGGTGTTATCTGGATCGATGCGCACGCCGATCTGCATTCACCGTGGACCACGCCAAGCGGTAACGTTCACGGCATGCCGCTGGCACTGCTGATGCATATCGAGAAAAAGGGAAGGAACCGCCCGCGCGTGTACACCATGGATACCTGGGACCGTTTGCGAAAGATCGGCACCCATGGCCCCAAGCTGGCCCCTCGTGATCTGGTGTTCATCGCCCTGCGCGATTATGAGCCGGAAGAAAAGGCGATCGTGGAGGAATATGGCATAAAGGTGATCACCGTGGATGATGTGCGCCGGAAAGGTGCGGCCGCTGCGGTGAAGGAAACACTTGCCTACCTCTCGGAATGCGACCGGCTGCACGTAAGCTTCGATGTCGATTCGCTCGATCCCACGGTCTCCGTGGGCACCGGAACTCCAGTGGAGCACGGATTGTTCGCAGCGGAAGCCTCCGAATTGTTGCAGGGCCTTTGCCGTGACCCCAGGACCGCCACGCTCGATGTGGTGGAGATCAATCCGGCGCTTGATGTGAACAATGCCATGGCAGAGGCCACCCTTCACATCATGGAACCTTTGTTCCCGATCCTTCGCGCAAGGTAGCAGATGGCTGATGCGCAGGCTGCTTCACATGTGATCCTGGTGAGGCCCACCGGTTTCGCACACGATCCGCAGACCGCTGCCAGCAATGCTTTCCAATGCGAGGTGCCCGATCCGGATATACCGGGGAAGGCCGCGATCGAATTCGATATGCTGCTGGACGCGTTGCGCAGGTGTGGGATCGGTATCACTGTGCTCGATCCGGTGGATCCCTTCGCGCCGAACGGGGTCTTCCCGAACAACTGGTTCAGCACCCATGCCGATGGATCGGTGGTGATCTATCCCATGTACACGCCTTCACGCCGCACGGAACGCGATCCGCAGCTCCCATCGATCCTGCGATCGGAGAATTTCGCGGTCTCGGATCTCTTCGATCTTTCAAAGGCTGAACTTCGATCGGAATTCCTGGAGGGCACCGGAAGTCTTGTTCTCGACCGGCGGGCCCGGCTCGCATTCGCCTGTCTTTCGCCGCGCACATCGGAGAACGTGTTGAAACAATGGTGCGATAGGATGAACTACACGCCGATCCCTTTCACCGCCACCATGGACGGCAAGCTCACTGGCGATCCGATCTATCACACCAACGTGATGATGAGCATCGGTGAGGAGCTTGCCATAATTTGCCTGGACTCGATCCCTTATCCTGCCGAGCGCCAGGAAGTGGAGGAGGAGTTGAAGAAGGCCGGCAAGGAGATCATCCGCATCGGTCTGCAACAGATGCATTCGTTCCTCGGCAATGTGCTTCAATTGAAGGGTGTACGCCTGGACCCGAAGGCCCCGAACGATCACTTCATCTTTCTGTCCGAAACGGCTTTCTTTTCGCTCGGACCCGAACAACGGATCGCATTGCAGAAGCACGGCCAGCTTGTACCCGTACCGATCTCCACCATCGAGACCGTTGGTGGTGGCAGTGTTCGGTGCATGCTCGCCGAGAACTTCCTTCCTTTGCGATCATAGTCCTTTACATGTTCCAGGATCGACTACACGCCCAGCTCATTCCCGCATTGCAGGATGCCTTCAAGGA
>JAEYYE010000296.1 GCA_023430945.1 Bacteroidota bacterium | reverse complement strand
ATCACGATCTTCACTGCCGTTGGTGTTTGCTTGATCATACCGGTCAGTTGATGTATTTGTTACGGATCGATGCTGCCTTATCCCTGATCGTGTTCAGCTTCTCATCACTCAGTTGCGCGGGTTGTGCTCCGCCCCCCACCACGGTAACACCGTTCTCCTGGGCCACTTCACCTCCGCCTCCTGTGCCCACATCGGCATAGATGGTCTCGAGTTCCTGCAGATCGGTGCGCACATCGTTCACCAAGGGGTGATCGTAGGTTCCTATCAGGGCGGCCAGGTCGCCGAGCGAAAGCTTCTGTTCCGCGATGCGCTGGCGCAGCTCGGGAGAATCGTTCGCCTGCGCCACCTGGGTCGCGATATAGAGGCCTTCAACCCAGCCACCAGCGATCATCAATGCGCTCAGGTGATCGCGGTCGTTCTCCTTCAAATAGGCGTCCATCGTCCAGTACGTTTCGCTGATGATGGTGAGCAGCGAATCACGATCGTTCATGTTCTTCTCCATGCGTTCGATCGTTCGATCGTTGAACGCCGCGGTGATGTCCAGCTTATCGGCGAGCTTCCGTGTGGCCGCGGTGTAGAACATGCTTTCCTGAGTCTGGTTGAAGACGCTCGCATAGCTCAGATCGGCACCGAAGATCCCCAGGTTCAGCGCCTGCTGGCTGGAGGATGTGTACCGATCCACGTTCTTCACATCGTTGAGGATCTTCGCGTTGTATTGTGCGCCCGCCTTCTTCAGCAGGCCTGCGGTCTCCATGGGTGAAGGGATGTTGAAGAAGATGTTCTTCGTCTTCTTCGCCCGGATCTCCTTCACGGTGGTATCCTGCTGGTCCACCACCAGAGGCTCCTGCGGGGGCTGGGTTCCGCCACATGCGGATAGAAAGACCGATGCGGCCACCACGAGTGACCAACTGTTCATGCGCATGATGTTCATTTGATCTAGGAGCCGGATGGCGTAAAGGTCCACCGGGCCACAAGTGCGATCAATGCGCTTCAAGCCAGTTTTTCCCCAACTGCATGTCAACAACGAGCGGTACATCGAGTTGAAGAGCGCCTTCCATGTGCTCTTTTACCAACGCTTTTACGTTTTCCGCTTCGGAAAGTTCCACGTCCAGCACCAGTTCATCGTGCACTTGTAACAGCAGCCTACTCTTCAGGCCTTCGCGTAGGATACGATCGTGTATGCGCACCATGGCGAGCTTGATCACATCGGCGGCCGTACCCTGCATGGGCGCATTGATCGCGATCCGTTCAGCAGCCGCGCGCACCGTCTGGTTCGCGCTGTTGATGTCCGGCAGGTAGCGGCGCCGATCGAGCATCGTTCTCACGTAACCATGTGTGCGCGCAAAACCGATCTGCGTTTCCATGTAGCGCTTCACGCCGGGGAACTGTTCGAAGTATTCATCGATGATCTGCTTCGCTTCACCCCGCGGGATCGAAAGCACCTGGCTGAGGCCGAATGCGCCCTGGCCATAGGCGATGCCGAAATTCACCGCCTTGGCGCGGCTGCGCTGCTCGCGATCCACCTCATCCAACGCCACGTTGAACACCTTCGCCGCTGTCGCCGCATGGATGTCCAACCCCTGCCTGAACGCTTCCTGCATGTTGGGATCGCCGCTCATGTGCGCGATCACGCGCAATTCGATCTGGCTGTAATCGGCGCTCAGCAGGAGATGGTTCGCGTCCCTTGGAACGAACGCTTTCCTGATCTCACGGCCCTTCTCCGTGCGGATCGGAATGTTCTGGAGGTTGGGATCCTCACTGCTCAGGCGGCCGGTGGCCGCAACGGCCTGGCGGTAATTGGTATGCAACCGGCCTGTTGAAGGATCCACCATCTTCGGCAGCGGGTCCACATATGTGCCCTTCAATTTGCGCAGGCTGCGGTAATCCAGGATCAGCGGTATCACCGGATGCGCTTTTGCCAGTTCGGCAAGTACGTCCTCGCCTGTCTGGTATTGGCCTGTCTTGGTCTTCTTCGGCTTCTCGGCGATCTTCAATCGCTCAAAAAGCACCTCACCCAGTTGCTTCGGCGAATCGATGTTGAACTGCGTGCAGCAATGGTCATGTATGCGCTGTTCAAGATCCCTGATGCTCGTACCCAATTCCTCGCCAAAGGCCGACATGGCCTCCACATCAAGCTTGATCCCTTCGGCCTCCATGTCGGTAAGCACTCGCACCAACGGCATTTCCACCTCGCGGTACAGCCGATCCAATCGATCCTTTTCCAGCCTGGGTGCGAAGTTCCTGTGAAGCTGCAGGCTTACATCGGCATCTTCTGAGGCCAGATCGGCGATCTGCCGGGGATCCGCATCACGCAGTTTCTTCTGTCCCTTCCCCTTCGCCCCGATCAGATCGGTGATCGGGATCGGGCGGTACTTCAACACGGTCTCGGCCATGTAGTCCAGCCCATGCCGTAATTCAGGCTGGAGCAGGTAATGAGCGATCATGGTATCGTGCAATTCACCCTGCACACGCACACAGTACCTTTCAAGCAACAACAGATCGTACTTCAGATCGTGCGCGATCTTGGCGATCGTCGGGTCTTCGAACACTTCCTTGAAACGGGCCACGATCGGAAGGGCGAGATCCCTCCCGGCAGGCAGCGGCACGAACCACGCTTCGTGTGGTGTGAAGGAGAATGAGATCCCGATCGGCTCGGCCCGTGGCCCTTCATGGTCTCCAGTGCGCACATCGAAGGCGAATTCGCGTTGCATCCGCAATTGGGCGACAAGTCCATCGATCGCTTCCGGCGTATCCGCGATGGTATACCGATGCTGTACCGATGCGATCGTGGCCAATTCCACGGTTTGCACTTCCGCGGGTTCCGCGCTGAACAGATCGCCCTGATCGGATGGGAACGTGGCCTTGCGGCCGTTCGGTGCAGGTGCCGATCCGCGTACCGAGGTCTCTTCACCAAGCACGGCTCGAGTGAGGTTCCTGAATTCCAATTCGCTGAACACCTCAAGTACTTTCTCCTTGTCCGGCGGATCGAGATGCAGCGCCGTGTGATCCACTTCCACCGGTGCATCCACGAGTATGGTGGCGAGCTGCTTGCTCAACAGGCCCTGAACAGCATACTCGCGCACGTTCTCCTGCTGTTTGCCTTTCAATTCGTCCACCCGCGCGATCACCTGCTCCAGGCTGCCGAATTGCTGGATCAGTTTCATCGCGGTCTTTTCACCGATCCCCGGTATGCCGGGTATGTTATCCACCGCATCGCCCATCAGTCCAAGAATATCGGCCACCTGTTCGGTGCGTTCCAACCCCCACCGGGCACAGATCTCCTTCGGCCCGAGCAGCTCGGGCGGTGAGCCCTGCCGGCCAGGCTTGTAGATCAGGATCCTATCCGTTACCAATTGGCCGAAATCCTTGTCGGGGGTCACCATGTATGTGGTGTAACCTTCAAA
>JAEYYE010000273.1 GCA_023430945.1 Bacteroidota bacterium | reverse complement strand
GGACAAGGAGGAGCACATCCTTTTTCCCGGTGGAAGAGGTGGACTTGGCAACCAGCATTTCAAGACGAGCACCAATCAGACGCCGCGGTACGCCCAACCCGGCGAGCCAGGCACCCAGAAATGGGTGATCATGGAATTGAAAGTGCTCGCGGATGTAGGGCTTGTGGGATTTCCCAACGCTGGAAAGAGCACATTGCTAAGCGCGATCACCGCCGCAAGACCGAAGATCGCGGACTATGCGTTCACCACGCTCACGCCCAATCTGGGGATCGTATCGTATCGCGATTCGCGCAGTTTCGTGATGGCCGATATTCCCGGGATCATTGAAGGCGCGCACGAAGGAAAAGGAATTGGTCTCCGGTTCCTGCGCCACATCGAACGCAACAGCCTGCTGCTTTTCATGATCCCGGCGGATAGCAAGGATATCGCCGCGGACCTGAACGTGCTGGTGAATGAATTGAAGGAGTATTCGTCGGAATTGCTCGACAAGGAACGGCTGCTCGCGATCAGCAAATGTGACATGCTCGATCCCGAAATGATCGAACAATTGCGCGCCGAGGTCCCGAAGGAGATCGATCATGTGATGATATCGAGCGTGAGCGGACTTGGCCTGGAGGAATTGAAGGACAAGATCTGGCGCAAGCTTCACGGACCGCTGCGCACGCCGGTCCGCAACACCGATCATGACGGAGCTGATAGAACAGCTTGACGCGTGGGACAGGCAGGCCTTCCTGGCGATCAATGCGATCCACTCCCCGCAATTCGATCCGGTGATGGTGGTGATCAGCGAGATGCTCACCTGGTTCCCGCTCTATGCTTTCCTTCTTTTCATACTTCAACGTCGGCTCGGCTGGCGTGCCCTTGCGATCGCAGTACCTGTGCTCGCTGTAATGATCCTTTTCAGCGATAAGGGATCGGTGATCCTGTTCAAGGAGAATTTCCAGCGTTTACGTCCGTGCCATGTTCCTGAATTGGAACAGCAGGTGCACATCATTGGCGGGCACTGTGGTGGCACGTATGGATTCGTTTCATCGCATGCCAGCAATCATTTTGCGATCGCCATGTTCATGGCCGGGATCCTTGCAGGCATTCCGCGCTGGGCGGCGCCATTGCTCTACGTGTGGGCTGCGCTGGTGGCATACAGCAGGATCTATCTCGGGGTTCACTTCCCTGGCGATGTACTGGTCGGTGCGTTGTACGGCCTGTTGATCGGCTGGCTGTTCCTGCAGCTTTATCGCTGGGTGCTCCACCGATCGGAAACCTCCGGCACCAACTTCGTGACATGAAGATCTGGCTGGCGGTCTTCCTTGGTGGCGGGCTTGGCAGCGCGTTGCGTTTCGGCATCACGAGGCTTGTTCTTCTCGCACCCGCATCGATCTTCCCGTGGGCCACATTGATCAGCAATTCAGTGGCGAGCGGTATCCTTGCCTATGTAATGCTTCGGATCGACGGAGAGGCAGCGGATCATCCCTTGTTCAGGGCATTCATGTCGATCGGCTTCTGTGGCGGTCTCAGCACCTTCAGTACGTTCAGTTACGAGAATTTCCTTCTGTTGCGAGGTGGATACTTCATCATTGCATTGGCCAACATCGTGATCAGCCTCGCGCTTTGCCTGTTCATCCTTCAATTGTTCGCCCGTTCGTCATGAAAAGATCATCGATCCTTTATTCGCTCGTGCTCCTTGCGATCCACATCGATCGTGCCCATGCGCAGACCGATCCATCTCCAAGGCATTGGGAAGATCCACCGAAATTGATCGTGGGGATCGTGGTGGATCAGATGCGTACCGATCTGCTCTACCGCTATTGGCGAAACTTCGGTGATGACGGGTTCAAGCGCCTGGTGCGTGAAGGAGCCTTCATGCGTGATGCACATTTCGACTATTCGCCTACCGATACAGGTCCGGGACATGCTTCGATCTACACCGGTACGACGCCTGCGTTCCATGGGATCGTGAGCAACGATATGTTCCTACGCAGCACGGGTGGCGGGCTCTATTGTGCGGCCGATCCAGCGATGAGCGGCGTGGGTTGCGAAGGAAGCACCGGTGAGCGATCGCCCGTGAACCTGATGAGCTCCACCATCGCCGACGAACTTGAACGGCGCACCGCGCGCCGCAGCAGAACGATCGGCATCGCGCTGAAGGATCGGGGTGCGATCCTGCCGATCGGGCGTACCGGCGATGCGGCCTATTGGTTCAGCAAGAGCAATGGGAATTTCGTTACCAGCACATGGTACATGGATTCGCTTCCCGCCTGGGTGGATGCCTTCAACAAGGAACAGCGCACGCAGCGGTACATGCAGGAGAAATGGGACCTTGCGCTGCCGCGCGATCGCTACCAGCAGGTGCTTCCGGACGATAATCCATACGAAAAACCGATCCCCGGCACCACGGTGGCAACGCTACCCATCGATCTGGCGGGGAAGGATTTGAACACGCTGCTTTGGACCCCGTGGGGCAACACGCTTACAACGGATATGGCGATCGCCGCGATCGCAGGCGAAGGGTTGGGAAAGGATGATGTGACCGATCTGCTCGCGCTCAGCTACAGCAGCACGGATATGCTCGCCCATTACACCACCATCCGTTCGTTGGAGCTCGAGGATATGTACGTCCGGCTCGATCGGGAATTGGCGAGATTGCTGAAGGAACTGGATGAAAGGATCGGTGCCGGCCGGTATTCCCTTTTCCTCACTGCCGATCATGGGGGCGGTGACCAGGCTGAATACCTGAAGGATCTGAAAGGAAGTGCCGGAACATTCGATCAACGCCAATTGCATGCGCTGGTGGATAGCACGTTGGACCGGAGGTTCGGCGCTGGCGATTGGGTTCATGAGATCACGAAGGAGCAGCTTTTCCTGAATGAAGCCGCTATCGTTCCACAGAAGCTCGATCCCGCACAGGTGCAGCGAACCGCCGCTGATGCATTGTTGCAGCATCCAATGATCGCGTACGCGCTCACCGCGACCGATCTGGTCAGCCAGGTCTATCCCGAAGGGCCGCAACGCAGCATCCAGCGAGGTTTCCACCCGCAACGCAGTGGCGATGTCTGCATGGCGCTACGCCCGGGGATGATGAACAAGAACGATCAATACGAATCCGGAAAAGGCAGCGCACATGGATCGGTCTGGACCTACGATACGCATGTACCGATCTTCCTTTTTGGGAAAGGGATCGCACCGGGCGAAGTGCTTCGCCGGGTCTCGATCACCGATATCGCGCCTACGATCGCATTGCTCACAGGAATGAGCATGCCCGATGCCGCAGTAGGCACAGTGATCTTCGAAGCGATCAGGAAATGATGTTGAAAGATCCGTGGGATCTTTCGGAAAAGCGCTGGACAGACCCCACGGTATCACCCTAAGTTCACGGTCTGAAACCCAGCGATGCCCACGCTGATCAGGACCTATTTGTTCTTGTTCGCAGCAAGCTGCGCACAGTTTTCATTCGCGCAGATCGATCTCCAGGGTGAAGCATCCGGTGGGGATGTGATCGTTCATGGCCGCAACAAGGCTTCCGAGGCTGGCGAATTGCTTGTGCAGGCCGTATGGCGCGGCATTCCCGGAGGCCAGCCGTCGTTCGACCTGCAGCCGATGTCGGCGAGCGCCCAGGACTATCCATTGCAGTTGGATCGATTGATCGAAAGCGGCCTTGGTGCATACCTGGATCAACGGATCCATTTTTCCAAACAGGGAGTGAAGGCCGATGTGCATGCCGAACGGATGACGATCGAAATGGCCTTTATGATAAAGGCGGCGATCGGCAAGTTGGAGTTGGATCTGGATTTCGATGGTTTCTCGGCGGCGACAAAGGACCAATTGAGCAGGCTTGTGGTGATCGATTGGTCGCATGCGCGGAATGCCGTGAACGGTGGCAGCGACCAGGACAAATACCTGGCGATCTATTACTATGTGCGAAGCCAGCGCGAGGAATTCGAGCGATCGATGCGGCGTGATCTGCTTGCCTTCGCAGGGATCGATGTATTCCAACGTGATGAAGAGGAGCGAGAGCTTGCGAACATTTCGATCGGTTCTTCCTGCGGAACTGTTTTCGACGATGATCGATACCTCTGCGCGCTCGATCTGAAGCTTGCCGACGCCAGTGGCGCTGATGTGGAGCTGCCGATCGATCTCGTGCAAGCCATCACGGAGGCACGGCCGAGGTCGAACGAGCCTGTCCGGAAGCGGGATCAATGGCTGAAAGCGGAACTGGACCGGATCAATGAGCGCATCGATCACATGGACCAGCGGAAGGAACTTTGGGAATTGCGCGACCGCATGGACGACCTGAACGACCGGCTTACAGGGCTTGAACTTGAAGTGCGTGAAGGGCGAAGCCATGAGGACGAGAACACCCTGGCCGATCTGAGCGATCTCACCGGCCACAACATAACGATCCGCTTCACACGCGGATCCACAACGATCGCCCCGGAATACTGCGGCCTGCTCGATGAGGTCCATGGGCAGCTCAAGCGATCGCCAAAGGCAAGGATCCTGATCACGGGTTACACCGATCGGGCAGGTGATGCGGCCGTGAACATGAAGCTGAGCGAACAGCGTGCAAAGGCGGTGCGCCAGCATTTCATCACACGAGGCATTCCCCCGGATCGATTGCTGATGAATTATTATGGGGGCAGCCGCAGCGACATGAACGATCCCAGCCAGCGGCGCGTGGAGATCGAATGGTTGCGTTGATGCTTCAGGCTTCGAGCGGATCGGCGTAACGCTGGCGGCTCATTCTGAAAAGCACCTCGAACACCACGCCATTGTTCTCGGTCATGTGGAACTCACCATCGAGCTGGCCGGCGAGCGCATCAACGATCTCCAGGCCGAGTTTCCCAGGGCCATCGGCGTAGCCGGAGTTCAAACCTTTTCCATTATCGCGCACGATCAACCGGTACAGATCGTTCTCCACCGATCGCACCTGTATATCCACGTGGCCACCGGTCGCGTAGGGAAAGGCATGCTGGAAGCAGTTCGACACCAATTCACACAGAATGATCCCCAATTCGATCGCTGTATCCTGGTCGGTAAGCAGGTCGTTCGCATCAACTTCGAAACTGATGGTGCGGCTGCGCGGCTGGTGCATGGTGGCGAGTCCGGCGATCAGCGCATTGAAGAACGTGCCGATGTTCACGTTGCGCAGATCCTGCAGCCCATAGAGCTTGTGGTGCACCAGCGCGATCATATCGATCCGCTTCTTCCCGCGGATGAACTCCTCGCGTACGGGGCCTTCATCCAGCCGTGTCGCCTGCAGGTTCAGCAGACTGCTCACCACCTGAAGATTGTTCTTCACTCGATGATGTACTTCGCGATTCAGCACTTCACGTTCACCGATCGCCTTCGCGAGTTTCCTCTCCTGGGTGCGGCTTCGCCGCGCTTGCCGTTGCAGCTTCGCATTCTCCTTGCGTTTGCGAAGCGCCATCCATGCAAGAAGAGTTGAAAGCAGAACGATCAGGATCCCCATCACCACAAGGCCGATCTTTTCAGGCTTCGTCCAGATCTCGATCAGCCCGGCATCGAGCAACACGCCCGAATAGAGCGTAAGCCCGTTCAGCGAATAAGGTGCGATAAGGGCACGGTACGTGCGCCCATCATGATCGATGGAGTATGGCCTGGCGTTCCTGTCCTTCAACCACTGGTCCGCAGCTTTCTCCACCGCCTGGGGGATCGTTCCTTGTGTGCGTTGATGGGGGATCTGCAACAGATGCCCGGTACCATCCAGCAGCATTACGCCATATTGGTTCAGCGGCGATGTGTGCGTATCCATCCAATAGGAACGGCTCAGGTCCACATCCATCTGAATGATCTTGAACGAAGCACCTTCCTGCCGTGGCCTGAAGAGCTTGCTCACCTGCAGGATCGGGATCGTTGTATCGTTCTCGTACCTGATGTTCCATGCCGGTTCATCGCGCGTGTTCTCCAGCGCCTTCCCGAACCAGATCTGCTGGCGCGGATCGGTGATCTCATCAAGGAAACGCGCGGTATCAAGCGGGATCGTATCACGCACCTGGGGATCGATCAGCAGCGGTGCACGGCCTGGAGCATAACTGCTGGAAACGATCAGCAGGTTCGTTCCACCGTTGCGTTGGTAACTGATAAGGTCGCCATGTTCATCGGCAAGCCGGATCGCAAGTATGGACCAATGCGAATTGACCAGCGGCCTCCACCGATCTTCCAGTGCCCAGAGGTCGGTGAAGGACTTTTCCTCGAGCACCGCGGATTCCTCGCGAAGATCCTCGTTCAATTCCTGGAACATCGCATCCAACCGCAAACGCAGCATCTGCTGTGTGCGATCGAGCGATGATCCCGCAAGGTCCATCTGGCGTTTCTGCAGGCCATAGCCGGCGATCACGATGAATGCGATCGCGAGCAACAGCACACCCACCACGCCATAGGCGATCAAGCGATCGGTATGCCGGTTGAAGATCATTCGCAGGGTAGCGGTTCAACGAATGTGCGTGTCGTTTCGACAAGGATCTCACCGTTCCTGATCTGCCCGGGCGTAACTGTTGCGGGCACGAAATAGATCCCGTTCAACTTTCCGTTCAACGACTGGCCCACCCGAACGCATGTGTCCGCCTGCAGCGTTTCCACTGTCTTTCCCTGATGATAGAGATCGACCACAAGCGACACGCGGCAATCTTCCTGCGAAACATTGTCCATGCGCAGGATCAGTTCGCTGGGTCCTTTTTCGGAGTGTTTCCAGAAGTAGGCTATCTCAACACCATCATGCACTTCCTTGTGCAGGTATTGCGGTCCGGCACAGGCGGAAAGGATCACAAGGAATGGAATGTATCTCTTCATGGTTTGAATTCCTTCAATGTTGATATGACATGGTCGATGTCGCTGTCATTGATATCGAGATGCGTTACCATGCGCACCATTCCCGGCCCGAAGACCGAAACGATGATGCCAGCGGCCTTCAGGTGTTGCAGGAACCGGTCGAGCGAGGTGACCTTGTGCAGGGTGAGGATGATGATGTTCGTCTCCACCGGCAGGATGGATGAAGCGATCCGAAGATCATCCAACGCCGCCGCTATCACACGGGCACGCTTATGATCCCCGACCAACCTTGGCAAATTGTGATCGAGCGCAAAATGGCATGCTGCAGCCAATAGACCAGCCTGTCGCATGCCACCACCGATCCTTTTGCGAACCCTTCGCGCTTTCGCGATGAATTCCTTTCCGCCCACCAGCACCGATCCCACCGGTGCACCCAGTCCTTTGCTCAAACAGATCGAAACGGAATCGAACCGCCGACCCCATTCCTCAGTAGATCCACCCGTAACGGCCAGCGCATTGAAGATCCGCGCACCATCGAGATGCAACGCGAGACTGTTCTCGGCACAAACCTTCCTGATCCGATCCACCTCGGAAAGATCCCATACGGCACCGCCCCCGCGATTGCTGGTATTCTCTATGTTCACAAGACGCGTGCGTGCCAGGTAATGTGCACCAGGATCATTGATCGAAGCCTTCACCTGTTCGGTCGTGAACCGGCCGCGATCGCTTGCGATCAGTTTCACCGAACAGCCGCTGGTCGCCATCATTCCACCCCCCTCATACCGATAGATGTGGGCACCATCATCGCAGATCACTTCATCGCCGGGTGAAGTGTGCACGTTGATCGCGATCTGGTTCGTCATGGTACCGCTGGGGCAGAACAGACCGGCTTCGTGGCTGAACATTTTCGCCATGCGTTCCTCCAACGAGTTCACCGTGGGATCCTCCCCGAAGACGTCGTCGCCCACTTCGGCCGAAGCAATGGCCTGGAGCATGGCGGCCGAAGGCCTGGTCACCGTATCCGATCGGAGATCGATGATCTGCATGGGCCGCCAAGATACCGCACGGGCGCACCAAAAGGCGCGTCAACCAAGATGCTTTCGCAAGCTGCGCAGCATCGGTATCTCATCGCGGTTCTTTCCATGGAAGGCGCGGGCCACGGCATCGGCAGCGTTCAGGATCATCTTCTTTCGCTCCGGCGATAGATCGTTGTGGTGGCGCGACATGTAGGCGATGAACGAATCGAACGCACCTTCCGCGGAAGCGCTGCGATCGGCCAGTACATCGAACTCGAACTCCGTGATGAACGCCTTGTCTGTTCCGAACTGATCGGTGGAAACCTCCTGTGGAACGAGTTGTTCGCTCACGATCCGTTTCAACGTGGCCACTTCCTCTTCAGCGACCGATCCATCGGCGGCTGCGATCGCGTAAAGGAGCCGGCCGAATTCCTTGTAGAACAATTGAGCTTCCATGATCGTGAAGTTAATCCCGATCGGGACCGATCAGATCTTCCGGCTGATCAAGAGCCCATCGCGCAAGGGAAGCAACAGGTTCTCCACGCGTGGATCGGAATTCACTTTTTGGGTATATGCGGCCAGCGCGCGCGTTTCATCGTCCTGCTCTTTCTCCAGCACGCGCCCGCTCCAAAGCACATTGTCAGCGATGATGATCCCACCCGATCGAACCCGATCGATAACCAGATCGAAGTAGTTGGAGTAATTGCCTTTGTCCGCGTCGATGAAGACCAGATCGACCTCCCCTTGGATCGATGGGATCACTTCAGCTGCAGGTGCAAGGTGTTGGTGCACGCGATCGTTCAGCTTAGCCTTGCGTAGAAAGCGATCGACCATTGGCGCGAGCCTCTCGTTGATGTCGATCGTGTGAACTACGCCACCATCAGCCAGACCTTCTGCCATGCACATCGCGCTGTAGCCTGTGAACGTGCCGATATCGATCACGAGCTTCGGGCGCAACAATTTGCTGATCATGCTGAGAAAGCGGCCTTGCAGATGACCGCTCAGCATCTGCGGCAATTCCACGTTGGCTCTCGTTTCCTCAGCGAGCTCTTTCAGATATTCCGGTTCCGGATCGGTAAAGGTCTCTGCATATTTCTCAAGAGCCGGTTCGATGAATTGCATTCAGGGCAGTTTGATGAATGAAGAACGCAAAGTTCTGCCTTCATTCACCAAAAGCAATGTGTAGCGGCCTGCCGCGAAGGAGGAAACATCGATCGAGCCATTTCCGATCGCGCCTTTCGAGATCAGATGGCCAACAACATCATGGATCGAATACTCTGAATTCGCTGGAATGTTCAACACGCTGAACCGATCGTCCGCAGGATTTGGATGAACATTGATCGTTGAAGCATCGAACTGCGGGATCGCCGTCGTGTAGGTCATTTTCCACCAGTCGTTCTTTCTCTCGAAGTCGCTGTTCTCCGGTTGAAGACCTAGCCCGAAATAGAGAAAGGATGTTATTGCAGCTTCGGATCCATGTGCGATCCCGCCTCTTCTTTCTCCTCCCGGAAAAGCAGGCATCTCGATCCAATCCAACCCCATCGACCACCATACATCGTCATGAAAGACCGTTTGCTCACTTGCGCCGCCGATCACTGCACCGTTCATTCCACCGCGATGTCCGTAACGTGGGGCGGGCATGACTTGCTGTTCGATCCATTCATTGATCTCGAAGAACACCGGATACAGCCACACATCATCCAACGCATTGAAGTCCTGATCAGCGCCACCGCTGATCGTCATGCCGCCGTTGGCCAGGTAGCCTGCGGCGCGGTGCCGTGGCGGCCCCGGTACATCGGCCATTTGTTCCCAGGAATCGGTTCCAGGATGATACTTCCAGGCTTCATTGGTAGCGGTACCGGATGCAAGCATTCCGGTCGCCACGATGCCATATCCGAAACCTTCGGAAGCAGCGCAGGCCGATCGCCCTTCCGCTGGAAGAGAAGCTTTTTGGGTCCACTCATCTTCGGCCGGATCATAGGACCAGAGTTCGTTCAGTGCACCATTCCCATTGATCCCACCGAAGAGGTAGCCGATCCCCTCAACCGTGAAACCTGCGCAATATTGCCGCGGTGATGCAGGCAGTGAAGCGATCGGTTCCCAAGTGTCTGTGATCATGTTGAAGCGATACCAATCGTTGGTAAGCCCCCAACCGACTTCCATGCCCGTGCCCACGTAGATGTAATTGTCGATCGCGAAACTCGCCGCATCATCGCGCGGTGTGCCAGGGAAGGAGGGGAGTTGTTGCCATACCTGGGCGAACTGGGTCAAAGGGATGAAAATGGCAAGCAGAACAAGATCTCTCATGGCGCTTGGATTTTGTACAAAGCTGGATCGCTGGCCACTGCAATGCAATGGACGATCCACATGAAGGATAGGACGATCCGTGGTTAGAATGGAAGTCAAGGCAACTTGATCACTGATGCACGTTTACGTTCATCGCCATAGCTGATCACGAGATCATATCGACCAGCTGATAAGCTTTCCAAGTCGATCGGAGATCCTCGCATCACGCGAGTTTTAGTAACGGCTCTAGCAATACCATCATACACGATGCATTCAGCATTCGCCCATTGCTCAGGCATTTCGATCCAAAGAGCGCCAGAAGTCGGATTCGGATGAACAGCCACTTTTCCCATGGAAAGTTCATTCACGCTGAAAGCTCCTCCAGTCACATACCAATCATTGTGACGCATGCCATCATTGGACAGTCCGAGTCCGAGGTAGGTATCCCATCCTCCGGCACTGTTTTCTGTTGGCCCGACCATGATCCCTCCTCGACGGGTTCCACCCGGATGTGGGTCACCACTGGGAAGCCATGATGTCAGGTTCCATTTGAATCCAGTCTCTACGATAGTCGAATCATTGATGGAACCACCAATGAGCAGATCATCATAGCCTGCAAATCCGCACATTGCGCTATATCTGCCCTCTGGCAGCGATACGCAATCGGACCAGCTATCGGTGGTCGCATCGTATGTCCAGCAATCGCTCAAAATCGTGTTGTTCCCATCCACACCTCCTATTATCGTTCTTCCGAGAAGTTCAGCCCCACATGCCCGATGACGAGATGTGCCGGGTAGTGATGCCAGCTGTTCCCAGGAGTCAGTAACCGGATCATATTTCCATAGCTCGTTCGTCGCTGTACTGTCCGCGAGAAGCCCCGTTGCGATGTAACCACCATCAAAAGCAACTGCGGCATGGCGTGGCTCCCCCGGCAAGGATGACATTTGAGTCCAAGTGTTGGTCATTGGATCATATCGCCACAACTCATTTAGAGGACCAGTATCATCAAGACCCCCGAATAGATATCCGTAGTCGTCATCTGGATCTGTCAATGCGAACGCACTGCAATAATGCCTTGGAGTTGCGGGCAATGCAGCGATCTGTGACCATTGCCATAGATCGCCATCGAACCGATACCAGTCGTTGGTGAGCAAGGAATCTGCTTCCTTGCCTGTTCCGACAAATACGTCCGCACCGATCGCAAATGCGGCTGCATCATCGCGAGGCGTACCCGGAAAATCAGGAAGTTGTTGCCATTGGGCGTGGCCCATTAAAGCAATGAATGCAAAAGGGAGAACGAGGTAGCGCATGTTCATGTGAATCTAAGACAAGTCTAGATCCAGATACGCTGCCTCTCACTTCACCACGGATACCTCCCAGCCTCCACCATCTTCCCCGCCACAACCCTCCGGAGCTCCTTCGTATTCAGTGGCTGCGTCTTGGTGAAGCGTTTCGCACCCATCAGCATCGCGCGCTGCTCATCACCGTCGGCAAAGGCATTCACCGCCTCCTTCGCATGCTTATGGATCCGGTCCGCCGCATCATTGATGTAGATCCGCGCCATCGCAATTTGCTCATCGGTGCTTGTCACTCCGAGCGCAGCCGAGGAGTCGACAAGCTTCAACGTCCGCAAAAGCACACTCTCCGCCATGTACGTATCGATCACCATATCCGCGATATGCATCACGATCTCCTGCTCCTCGCCAAGTCCAAGGCCAAGCTTTTGCGCGGCACCGCCGGCCACCATCAGCACCGCCTTCTTGAAGTTGCGCACATAGCCCTTCTCCAACCCCAGCAAACTCTCATCCGGTTCCGCGAAATCCGGGATCCCCAGCAACTCATCCGCAACAGCCTTGGCCGGACCCATCAGGTCCAGCTGACCCTTCAGTGCGCGGCGCATGATCATGTCCACGATCAAAAGCCGGTTGATCTCGTTCGTTCCCTCGAAGATCCGGTTGATGCGGCTGTCACGGTACGCGCGCTCCACCTTGCTCTCGGCGCTGTAGCCCATGCCGCCGTGGATCTGCACCGCCTCATCCACCACGAAGTCCAGGCACTCGCTGCCCACCACCTTCAGGATCGCGGCCTCGGCGGCATATTGCTCCACACCTTTCAAAAGCGCTGTCGCATGGTCGGCGCCGCCGCTCTTCAGATCCTCGATCGCGCGTTCCATGTCGCTGCTGCAACGGTAGGTCGCGCTCTCGGTGGCGTAACAGTACACCGCCATGTCGGCGAGCTTCTGCTTTATCGCCCCGAACTCCGCGATCGGCTTGCCGAATTGTTGGCGTTCGTTCGCGTATTGCACTGCAAGGTCCACCGTCTGTTTCGCACCGCCCAACGCAGCTCCGGCCAGCTTGATCCGGCCGATGTTCAGGATGTTCACCGCGATCTTGAAACCATTGTCGCGGCCGCCCAACAGGTTCTCCACCGGCACCTTGCAATTCTCGAAGAACACCTGCCGCGTGCTGCTGCCCTTGATGCCCATCTTCTTCTCCTCGGGGTTCAGCGTGATGCCGCCAAAACCTTTCTCCACGATGAAGGCCGTCAGGTTCTTGTCGGTCTCACCCGTCTTCGGATCGGTGATCTTGGCGAACACCGTGAAGATGTCCGCGAATCCGCCGTTGGTGATCCACATCTTCTGCCCGTTGATCACATAATGTTTTCCATCATCGCTCAGCACCGCGCGCGTCTTGCCGCTGTTCGCATCGCTGCCACTGCCCGGCTCCGTAAGGCAATAGCACGCCTTCCACTCGCCGGTCGCCAGCTTCGGCATGTAGCGTTCGCGTTGCACCTCGGTGCCATAATACAGGATCGGCAACGTCCCGATGCCCGTATGCGCCGCCATCGCCACAGAAAAACTATGGCCTGCGCCGGTCACCTCCGTCACCAGCATATTGGTCAGAAAATCCTTCCCAAAACCGCCATACTCCTCGGGCACTGAAACACTCAGCAGCCCCAGCTCACCCGCCTTATCCAGCAGGCCCGGCATCAGCCCTTCCTCCAATGCATCGATCCGATCGAGATGCGGATGCACCTCCTGAGCCAAGAAATCCTCCGCACTCTGCGCCATCATGCGCTGTTCCTCATTGAACTCCTCAGGAATAAAAATATCCCGCGCCTCGCTCTCGCGGATCAGGAACTCGCCGCCTTGCAGGGCTTTCGTTTTGTTGGTGGTGCTCATGGTGTAGATCAGATGATCAGAGGATCAGACGATGAGATGATCGAATGCGTTAAGAGTTGAACGTTTGAAGTAGTAGGTTGGTTGTGCCCGCCCTGAGCGAAGTCGAAGGGTTGGGCGTGCCGGCGCTCAAAAGCAGCGCCGTCGGGCTATCCGCTTCAAGTCCGCACTCCCTCGTTCCTCGGTCGCTTTCGGGCTTTCCGCTTCTATCCCTCACGCGAAATGCGTTCGACCCCGGAGGGGTCGAAGCGGCATGAGGCCTTGGCTTTTCTACAAGCTGTGACCCCTCCGGCGTCAAACCCGCAGCCTCAATGTTTACGGATACAAAACAGATATTATCGGATATTTGCGGATATCGCGTATCCTTGGTTTTACAACCGGGTGGATAGAAGTTTGCTGATATAGATGGTCTCAGTTGGTTACGATCTGTAACAGTTTGACCAGCGCCCGATCCAGTTAGTAACGATCTAGCACCGACTGGATCTCCGATCACACACGCCTCCCATTCTCCTTGAAGGATCGACTCCAGTTGGAATAGATCGAACTTTCGATCGGAGATCATTTTGAATGCAATTTGGATCTTGTGGTAATGATCTTCTGATCTAAAGTATCAGTGAATGCATCGAAGCGTTCATGTGAGCCGAAAGCACGTTTGGGAATGACCAAGGCTGAGTTGGAAGCTAGAAGTATGAATAGATGGTGCTTATCAGCTATAAAACGTTCAAATGCCGAATATTTGAACTCGGCATGATGATCCTTGCTGTCCGTGATTAAAGAATCTTCAGCGAGTACAATTTCTCGGCGACCACGCCACCATTGCTCTCCGTGTAGATAAGTTCTGGTCTTCTCAATGATGAAAAATTTGATGACGAATCCTATCGCCACGATCGGTAGAAGCGAGAAAAAGAATCCACTCCAGGATAGAGGCTGTTCTATGGTTGTTGCCTCACCAGACTCATTGTAAGTAGTGATCGACCCGGGTGAGAGGAACGTAAAGATCACTGC